>NZ_JBSFMT010000012.1:0-189448 GCF_053599695.1 Streptomyces sp. NPDC000878
GGCTGCCCGTCCGTCACGTACGGGCAGCCACCGGCGCAGGGGAGGGGCCGGGGTGTTCAGGCCCGCTCGGCCACTGCCCCGGCCGGAACCTGGACCTCCTCCTCCGCTTCCGGGCGGGGCCGGCGCGGAATCCCCAGCGCGCACACCGCGCCCGCGAAGACCACGACGACGCCGACCCACACCGCCGGGTGCAGCCCGTCCACGAACTGCTGCGGCGAACCCGTGCTGCCGTGCGCCACGAACACCGTGCTCAGTACGGCGATACCGAGGGCCCCGCCGATCTCCCGGACGGTGGTGTTGGCGCCGGACGCCTTGCCCGCGTGCTCGCGGCTGACCGAGCCCAGCACGACGGCCGCCGTCGGCGCGAACACGAAGCCCATGCCGATTCCAGCCACGACCATCGGCCCGACGAGGGAGGGATACGCGGTGTCGGTGTCCGCGACCAGGTTGATCCAGCCGAGCCCGACCCCCTGGAGGAAGAGGCCCAGCGCCATCAGCCGGCCGCCGCCCACCTTGTCGGTGAGGAGGCCCGCGACGGGCGCGACGAACATCGGCATCAGCGTCCAGGCCAGGGTGCGGACCCCGGCCTCGAACGGGGTGCGCGGCGGCACGATCTGGAGGTACTGGGCGAGCAGGAAGAGGGACCCGAAGACACCGAAGTACATGGTCGCCGAGACGATGTTGGTGAGGGTGAACGCCCGCACCTTGTAGAAGGACAGCGGCAGCATCGGCTGTGCGACCCGCGCCTCCCAGGCGACGAACACCGCGAGCAGCACCGCACCCGCGGCGAACGCGCCGAGCACCTCGGCCGAGGTCCAGCCGTCCGTCTCGCCGTTCACGATGCCCCACACCAGCGCGAACAGGCCGACGGCGGCCAGCACCATACCGACCAGGTCGAGACGGACCCCCGGCAGCGAGCTTTCGCGGAGCGTCAGCAGGATCAGCGGCACGGCTACGACGCCCACCGGCACGTTGATCCAGAAGATCCACCGCCAGTCGAGCCCGTCGACCACCGCGCCGCCCACCACCGGGCCCATCGCGACGGCGAGGCCGCTGACCCCAGACCACAGACCGAGCGCCAGCCCGCGCAGCCGGTCCGGGACGGCCTGCGAGAGCAGGGTCAGCGACAGGGGCATCACGGCCGCGGCGCCGAAACCCTGCACGGTACGGAACGTGATCAGCTGCGCGCTGGTGTCGGCGAGGCCGCAGCCGATCGAGGCCAGCGTGAAGACGACGATGCCGGCCACGAAGACCGCGCGGCGGCCGAAGCGGTCACCGAGCGCGGCCCCCGTCATCAGCAGACAGGCGAAACTGAGGACGTAGGCGTTGACGAACCACTGGAGCTGTTGGGTGTCCGCCTTCAGGTCGACGGCCAGGGTGTGCAGGGCGGTCGAGACGACCAGGTTGTCGAGCGCGACCATGAACATGGGCACGCTGCACGCGACGATCGCGAGCCACAGCGGCACACGCCGGCCCTCGGCCGGCGGCGCGCCGGCCGCGTCCTCCAGGGCCGGGTTCTCTTCGGACAGGGTCATGGCGGGGGAGTCTCCTAGGGGAGGGGAGTGGCTGATCCAGTGATCCGGCGGTGGGACAGACGAGACAGGCAGGGCAGGCGGGGTCAGGCAGTCGGCGGGCTGCCGTCGGCGTCCGCGCGCTCCTGGGCGGCCAGCCGGTCGCGCGCGTCCGACCAGTCGATGGGCAGGCCCGCCGACGGTGTCTCCCAGAAGGTGAAGACCGAGCGGTCCATCGTGGAGCGCAGACCGCCCATGATCGACTTGTGGGGCTCGGTCCGTGCGTACGTGTAGAGGGCCTGCTTGTCCTCCCAGGCCGACAGCGTCCAGAACGTGCGCTTGAGCGGCTCGGCGATCAGTGAGGCGCCGTACGCGCCGGGCGCGCTCTTCACCTGCTTCCACGCGGCGAGGGACCGCAGGAAGAAGCGGGGCACGTCCCGTAGGGAGCGGACCTCGAAGCGGGACGCCATGACGTACGCCGTCGCGTCCGGAGCGGGCTTGTTGACCTTGGTCCAGGGCAGGGTGGGCATGGCTGCGGCCTTCTTCTGAGAGGCAGGATGAAGCAGAGGCATTCTTGGATACCTCCACTATCCATGTTAGACAGTAGAGGTATCCAATGACCAGAGCGGAGCCCGACCGATGCGCATGTCCGAGCTGAGCCGCCGCAGTGGTGTCTCTGTCACGACGATCAAGTACTACCTCCGCGAAGGTCTCCTCCCGGTCGGCCGCCAGCTGTCGGCGACGCAGGCCGAGTACGACGAGAACCACCTGCGCAGACTCCGGCTGATCCGCGCGCTGATCGGTGTACGAGGCCTGTCGGTCAGCACCACTCGGGAGGTGCTGGGCGCGCTCGCCGAGGACACCGCCGATACCCATCGCCTCCTGGGACTCACCCTCGGGGCGATCCAGCTGGCCGACGAGACGGAGCCGGACTCCCCGGAACCGGCCGAAGTCGACGCGCTGATCGAGAAGTTGGGCTGGAACGTGCGCGGGTCCGCACCCGCCCGCGCCACCCTGGCCGAGACCCTCGCCTCGCTGCGCACCCTCGGCTCGCCGCTGGACTGGCGGGTGCTCCTGCCGTACGCCCGGCTGGCCGAGGAGACCGCGGTCCTCGACCTCGACCAACTGGCCGGGATCGAGGACCCGTTGGAGGTCGCCGAGCGCGCCCTCCTGCTCACCGTCCTCCTGGAACCCGCGCTCATGGCGCTGCGGCGCATGGCCCAGGAGAACGAGTCGGCCCGGCGGCACGCGGACGCGACCGACAACTGACCTGCTGTGTCAGCCCAGTTCGCGCAGCAACTGGGCCGCCGCCTCCTTGCCTGCCGAGAACGCGGCCTCGTGCGAGCCGATCTGGTCGTGGTACTGCTGCTTGGAGTGGAAGTACGAGCCGCACAGTTTGACCCGGGGGCCATCGTTGACCTCGTAGATGGTCTGCTGGGCGCGGCGCATCGCCATGTCGAGGACCGGGTGCTCGTAGGCGAAGGTGCGGATGACCGTGTCCTCGGCGACCGGCAGCGGGTAGTCGAGGGTGACGAAGTAGTCCGTGTCCGACTCGAAGCCGTGCAGCTTGTTCATGTAGTAGGCCACGTACGTGCGCGGCTGCCCGTCCAGCGTGACCTTTCCGTAGTTCCACGCCTCCCACCGGGACCGGTCGGCCGGCATCACGGACGGATCGGTGTGCAGGACCACCGTGGAGGCGTTGTAGCGCAGCGGCGCCAGGAGTTCGCGCTGGCGGTCGGTGGGGTTCTCCAGCAGGGCGCGGGTCACATCGGCGTGCGTGGCGAGGACGACGTGCTCGAAGCGCTCGGAGCCGGTGGCGGTACGGACGGTGACTCCGTCCTCGTCCTGGTGGACGCCGGTCACCGGCTCGGACAGCCGGACCTTCGGGTCGATCGCGGCAAGTGCCTTGCGGACGTAGGAGATCGAACCGCCGCCCACGGTCCGCCAGTCCACGCGACGGCCGCCGAGGCCGCTCTCGTCGTGGGCCATGAAGAACGCGATCACGGTCGTGGCCGGCATCTCCCAGACCAGTTCGGCGGGCACCGACCACACCGCGCTGCACAGCAGGATGAAGTAGCCGTACCGGAACTCCTGGCTGTAGCCGCCCCGGTCGAGGTACTCGCCCATCGGCATGTCGGTGCGCTTGCGGAAGAAGTCCCGGCGCCCCTCCTCGTGGAAGCGGCGGGCCTCGCGCCAGATGGTGTGGAACGCCTCGGGATAGCGGGCGCGCACCTCCTCCTCCGGCAGGTCCATCTCCTCGCTGCCGTACTGCGTGCCCTCGGTCAGGTCGAAGAAATTGAAACCGCTCAGCAACTGCTTTGATTCCACGCCGAGTTCGTCGAAGAAGCCGCTGAGGTTGGGGTAGGCGGGGCGGTTGAAGACGACGAACGCGGTGTCGATGCCCAGGACCCGGCCCGCGTCCTCCACCTCGACGGTGTTGGCGTGGCCGCCGTAGTGGTCCTCGCGTTCGAACAGGGTGATCTCGGCGTGCTCGCGCAGGGCGTAGGCGGCGGAGAGGCCGGCGACGCCACCGCCGATGACGGCGATGTTGGGCTTGGCGGACATCGGGGCTCCTTGGGGTCGGGCGGTCGGCCAGTCGGTCAGTCGGTCAGTCGGTGAGGGTGGTGGTGATCAGTCCGCCCGGGGCGCCGTCCTCGGCGGCCACGGCCACCACATGGCCGGGGTTCGGGTGGATCAGGTCGAACTGCCAGTGCTCGCACGCCGATTGGGGTTCACCGGTGTCGTAGAGGCGGATGCGTCCGCCGGTCAGGCCGGTGAAGGCGATCGTGGACAGGTCCCGGCGCAGACCGGTGCCGAGCGCTTTGAGGTACGACTCCTTGAGCACCCAGTAGGCGGCGATGTGGCCGGGGCGTTCGGTGTCCGGGACGGTGGTGAGTTCGGTGCGTTCCCGGTCGGCGAAGAAGCGGGGCAGGTGCGCGACCGCGTCGGCGCGTGCCGGGGAGCGTTCGGCGTCCACCCCGCAGGCCCGGCCGGCGTCGGTGACCACGCAGGCGGTCAGACCGTCCGTGTGGGAGACGTTGAAGCGCAGCCGGTGGTCCGTGGACGGTTCGGGTTCCGGTCTGCCGTCCGAAGTGGTGTGGAAGCGCCAGGAGTTGAGCGGTCGTCCCGAGCGGGCACTGAGCGCGTGCCGCGCCAGCAGCCGGGCGGCCAGCCGGCGCTGCCGCTCCCACGGTGCGAGGACGCGTTCGCATCGCTCGCGCTCGGCCGGGTCGAGCAGGGCCGGACCGCCGGTGCGCGCGATGAACGACTCGGCGGCCGAGTCCGGCAGCAGCCACAGATGGCGGTCGGGGTTCGGCATCGGGCCGGCCGGTCAGAGTCCGGCGGCGGGCAGGTCGCCGCGCTCGGCGAGTGGGAACTGCCAGTACGAGAACAGCCGGTTCCCCCGGTGCAGTTGCCGCAGCACCCGCATCACGTCGTCGACCACGGCGGCGTCGGTCACGGCCTCGTGCGGGCGCAAGTGCCGTCGTACGCGCTCCAGTTGGAGGAGGAGCAGTGCGCCGCTGGGCAGCGGGGCGTCGAGCGCGGCGGCGGAGTGGACGTGGGTGTGCACGCAGGCGGCGGCAGCGTGCAGGAGGCAGTACTCCTTGGCCAGGTCGAAGAGTTCGGCGGACTGGCCGTACTCGCGGCCAAGCGACGCCTTGAGCGACGTGACCCGTTCCCTCAACGAGGCGGCCCCGGCGAGGAGTTGCTCCGCCGTGTCCGCCGCCCGGGTCAGCCAGTCGCGTTCGTCGGGCTTGGCTTCCCCGGCCAGCCGGCGCAGCCGTACGAGTGCGGCGGGCCCGGCGAGGAGGGCGTCGTCCCGGCCCCGGCTGTACAACTCCTGGTCCCAGGGCCGGTACAGCGGCAGTTCGCGGTCGATGCCGAAGAGCACGGCCGCGCGTTCGTGGGCCTCGTCGCGCAGAGTCCGGTCGGCTGTCGTGGCCGTGGTGAGGAGGCCGTCGAGCTGGAGCGCGATGTTCTTGAGGTTCACGACGGTGTTGCCGTCGGCGAAGTTGGCGACCGGCAGATCACGCAGCATCTTCTGGTGGATCGCGTAGTGCGGATGGTCGCGGAGGTAGAAGCGCGCGCCGAGGACGACATTGAGCTGGGCGAACGTGCGCTCCAGGAGCGTCGGCACGAAGTACTTGACGACGGACGACCACACGCTGGTCTGCTCCGGCACGACCTGGAGGGCCCGTACCGCGCCCAGGCTGACCGCGTCGGCGACCATCAGATCCGCGAAGCACTCCACCAACTGGCGGCGGGAGTACGGGACATCGGTGACCGTACGGCCGAAGACCGTGCGCTGCTCGGTGAAGTCGAGCGTGACGCGCAGCCCCGTGTCCACGGCGGAGAGAGCGATACCGCTGATGAGGGCACGGGCCGTCTGGGAGGTCTTGAGGGCGATCTCCAGGCCCTGTCCCACACGGCCGATCAGCGCGGAGTCCGGCACGAAGACCCGGTCGAGGCGGAAGCCGCTCATGTCCAGCCCGCGCAGGCCGTGCATGCGCTCGCGCGGCAGCTCGTCCACGGTCCCGGCGGGGGCCTGCCGTTTGTCGAGGACGAAGACGGAGTAGCCGCCGGGGCCGCCCCGAGGGTCGGTACGGGCGTGGACGCTGAGCCCGTCGGCGACTCGGCCGTTGCCGATCAGCCACTTCTCCCCGGTGAGGAGATAGCCGCCGTCCGTCTTCTCGGCGGTCATCTCGTTGGCGAGCAGATCACTGCCGTGCCGGCGCTCGGACAGGCCCCAGGCGTAGCGGTTGCCGCGCTGGATGGCGTCCACCATCGCCCGCTTCTGGGCGTCGGTGCCCGCCACCCAGGCCGGCATGAAACTGAGGCTGGTGATGATGAACGCGGTCGCGGTGGTCGGGTCCCGGCGGGCGATCAGCCGCATCAGGTTGAAGCCGATCTCCACGTCGCCCGCCTGCCCGCCCTGGGCGCGGGGGAGCGAGTGGTCCAGCGCGCCCCACCGCTGGAGGAGGTTCACGAACTCGTAGGGATAGTCCTCGCGTTCGTCGTATTCGAGGACGCGGGTGTACGGCATACGGCTGGTGGGGTCGTGCGGATCGCCCAGGTGGCGTTCCAGCCGTCCGGCCAGCTCCGTGAGGTCCGATTTCGGCACGGGGTGTCTCCAACGGTCAGTGGGCGGTGGCTGGTGTCAGTTGTTTCGGGTGCGCGCAGAAGAGTTGGTTGCGGGTGTGGAGTTGCGTGGTGATGTCCAGGGCGGGGAGTAGGGCGGGGGCCTCTCGGCGGGGGTCGGTGCCGTCCGCTTTCGCGAGGAGGTAGGCGAGGGAGGCTGTGAGCCAGCGGGTGTCGCCTGGGGGTGTGCCGAAGAGGGGGTAAGTGGGGTTGGCCCACCAGAGGAGGAGGGCGCAGGCGGCGGCGTGGAGGTAGGCGAAGCGGTCGGCTGCGTCTACGAGGCCGGTGTCTCGGTCGGTTGTGGCTATGTCTTCGGTCAGTTGGGTGAGGGTGGTGGTGAGGCGGGTTATGAGGGTTGCGGTTGTTTGGTCGGTCTGGGTGGTGAGTTGGGGTGCGATGTCGAACAGAGCTGTGGTTATGGGGGAGTTGCCTCTGGCCGTTAGGTCCAGGTGGGCGGGGGTGTATGGGGGGAGGGGTTCTGTCAGGTCGAAGAGCCTGCGTATGGGGTGGTGCTCTTCGTGGTTGGGTGCTGCGGCGTTGTGGCTTCTCGCGCAGTTCCCCGCGCCCCTGAGGTCGATCTCCTGGACGAGCGTTGGAAGTTGGGCCGCGTATCCGCGGAGGTTTGCCAGGGTGCTTGTGTCCACGACTCTCACCATGGCCGCGTCTCGTTGGAGTTTCTGGAAGAGGCCGTTGCCCGGGCCCTCTGTGCGGAGTACCGCGCGGGTTGCCAGGACTGTGGCGCAGCGGCGGATCAGGTCCTCGGTGTGCTCCGCGACCGCGTGCTTGGCGGCGCAGCCCCAGACGCTGAACACCTCCGGGAACACGTGGATGCCCCGGGCTGCGGTCAGCGCCGTGACGTCCGCTGCGAGGAGAGCCGCCGATGCGATCGCCAACTCCCGCCGGGGATACGGCGATTCGCGTACCGTCGTACGGCCGACCTGGCGGGCAGTCGCGAAGTCCAGGGTCAGGCGCAGGGCTGTGTCGGCGCAGCCGAGACTGCCGGCCATGCTCATCACCCGGACCACCTGCTGGGCCTTCATGACCGACTCCAGCGCCTGGCCCTCGTGGCCCACCAACGCCTCGGCGGGGACCGGGAATCGGTCGAAGCGGAGGTGGGCGAAGTCGATGCCCCGCATTCCGGAGGCCGGAACGGCCGGGCTGCGCTTTACGTCTTCGGACATGTCCAGCAGCACTGCCGAGAATGCCCCTGGCCCCCGCCCGCCCGTCCGTGCCACGAGGTACAGCGCCTCGCAGCGTCGGCCGAGGCCCACCATCCACTTCTCGCCCGTCAACTCCCAACCGTCTGTTGCTGGTTCGAGGCGGACGGTGTTGGCCAGCAGGTCGCTTCCGTGGTCGGCCTCCGACAGGGCGAAGCCCACCGCGCCGCCCCTGGCGAGGATCTGCGACGCGTGCTTCTGCTGTTCAGGCGAGCCGTGCAGCGCCAGGCAGGTCGCCGCGGTGATGCCGAACATGGTGGCCGGCATGATGTTGAGGTCCCGGCGGGCGGCGGTGCGGACCAGGACCATGCTGTGCTCGAAGGACTCGAACCGGCCGCCCCATTCCTTCGGCAGGTAGTTGAGGTGGAAGCCGGCCTCGCGCAGCGCGCCGCTCAACTCCTCGGGGAACGCGTCCTGTTCGTCCCGGCGGACGGCCGCCGCGAAGCCGTACGGGTTGTCCGCGTCGTACGGATCGCCCAGCAGGCGCTCGATCTCCTCAGGGGTCGGCGCGCTCATCGGGAACCCGCCGGTGCCGCCTGCGGTTCCAGGGGTACGGGGCGGTAGTCGGCGGCCGACGCGGGGATGCGTACGCCGGAGACGCGGAGGTGGGCCAGGCGGGTGTGGAAGGCGGCGCCGCGCATGAGGTGGTGGGCCACGTCGGCTACCCGGCGGTTGCCCGGGGCCTTGAGATAGCTGGCGGTGACCCAGTCGTTGAACGCGCCCATCGCCGGGCCGCACCACACCTGGTAGTCGAGGACGCGGTCCGGATCGCCGACCGTCGACCAGCGCGACGCCATGCCGAGGTACCAGCGGAACACCAGCGCCATCCGTCGCTTCGGGTTCTCGGCGGCGCGGGCCAGCTGTTCGGGGTCGCGGCGGCCGAAGTAGCCGACGCACTCCTGCCAGACGTCGTCCAGCGGGCGGCGGATGATCTGGGTCTCCAGCCGGGTGCGCTCGCTGTCGGGCAGCGCCTCCAGGCCGTCGTACGTCTGGTACAGCTCGTACAGGCGCTTGGCGCGCATCGGGAACAGGGTGCCCTTCTTCAACACCTGGAGTTCGACGCCCATTTCGAACATGTCGGCGGCCGGTGCCATCTCGCAGTCCGCGATGCCCGCGTCCGCCAGCAGAGCCTTCGTCGGCTTCGACGCGCCCGACTCCACGCACGACTGGTTGACCGAGCCGGTGACGACATAGGCGGCGCCCATGGTGAACGCGGCAGCCACCGAGGAGGGACAACCGAGGCCGCCCGCCGCGCCCACCCGGATCGGGGTGGGGTAGCGGTGGTCGTGCTGGACCGTGTCACGCAGGCGGAGGATCGTCGGGAGGAGCGCGGTGAGCGGGCGGCGGTCGGTGTGGCCGCCCGAGTCGCCCTCGACCGTGATGTCGTCGGCCATCGGGATGTACTTGGCCAGGTCCGCCTGCTCGGCGGTGATCAGGCCCTGGGCGTGGAGGGCACTCACCACCGCTGCCGGCGCGGGGCGCATGAAGCGCTCCGCCGTCTCCGGGCGGGAGATCTTCGCGATGACGCGGTGTGCGGCGACGACCTCCCCGGACGGGCCGCGGCGCAGGCCCGCCAGGCGGTAACGCACCACGTGCGGGCTGAGGCTCATGAAGGCCGACGCCTCCACGCACCGCACCCCGTACCGCAGGAACAGCTCCACCGCCTCCCGCTCCAGGCGCTCCTCGCTCGGGCTGTGGATCAGATTGACGGCGTACGGCAGTCCCGGGATCTCGGTGGCGAACCGGGTGAGCGCCTTCTCGATGGTCTCGGGCAGCAGTCCGGCCGCCCCGTACGAGGCGAGGAAACCCTCTCTGGCCAGGGCGATCACCAGATCGGCGGAGGCGATGCCGCCCGCCATCGCGCCCGCCATGTAGGCGTACCGGACGCCGTGCGCGGCCAGGAAGGCGGGGGAGCCGAGGGCGCGCGGGGGCAGGGGGCCGGTGGCGGCCAGGAGAGGAAAGCCGTCTCCCGGCGTCGCCCGGCCGCCGGAGACGGCGCCGATGCCGGTCGGGGTGCGGACGACGAAGGCGGGCCGGTCGAGGTCGGCGAGGGACTGGTAGATGCCGGCCGGGTCGGTGCCGGGGCTGCTGTCTCCGTACCACCGCAGAGGAGTGGTCTGGGTGTGCATGGTCGGGGTCTTCTCCTCTGAGTCGGTCAGACGGCCTGGTCGCGGATGGTGTCGGGGCTGACCTCGATGGCCACGTCGGTGAGTTCGTAGATGCGCAGCCCCGGCTTCCACAGGTCGGCGTCCGCGATCACCACGAGCCGCTCACCGTCCCGGCGGACCTCCTTGACGTGCACGTCGAACCTCAACTCCCCGTCGTGGCGCAGGATCTGGCCCCGGTACTTCCAGCTGGTGGGTACATCGACGGCCAGGCCGAACCTGGGGTTCTCGATCCCCTCGGCGAGACCCTGTTCCAGCACGAACAGGCGCAGGCCCTGGAGGATCGCCTCCACACCGAGCGAGCCGGGCATGACCGGGTCGCGGTGGAAATGGCAGTCGAAGTACCATTCGTCGGGCCGGACTTGGCGGTATCCGTGGAGGTATCCGGCGCCGTGCCTGCCGCCGTCCGTGACCAGGTCCACGTGGTCGACGAGGTGGTAGTGGCCCCCGGACAGATGCAGCCGCCCGCCCGTCGGGTCGGTGAACGCGGGCGCGTCGTCGGGGAGTTCGATACGGCGGACGCGGGAGACGTCCGGCTTCTCCTGCTCGATCCAGGAGGCGACATACGTGCCGTTGTCCAGGCCGACCTGGTTGGAGAGGGCGGCCTCGCTGAAGTAGCCGAACAGCGACTCACCGGTGTAGAAGACCTCGCCGTCGGCGGAGAGTTCGTACTTGAAGTTCTGAAGTACGGCTCCGGACACGGCACTTGTCATCAGGAGTGTGGAGTGGTGGCGGATCGTCTTCCCACGCAGGTCGATGTCCTTGACGTAGGTCGCCCTGCCGTCGAGGTTGCGGATCGAGTACTCGGTCTCCGGCTGCTTGAGGGTGGCGCCCAGGTAGTAGCCGTTGAGGATGGCCGCCTGGAGCGAGGTCTCCATCAGCACACAGTTGGGGAGGTGGGGGTGTGCGTTCTCGCGGTAGTACCAGGCGTCCGCCGGGGAGTCGTACTCCGTCACCATCTCCGCGCCCGGCTTCAACTCGCCGCGTGTGCCGGTGAGTTGCATGATGCGGTCGACGAACTGGAAGTCCCCGTTGGGGATGTACGGGGCTCGGCTGTCCTTGTACACGTCGAACTCGGGGCCCATCGCCGTACCGAGGTCGCCCTTCGCGGCGTGCGCGAGGTGGAGTTCGTTGATCAGCGCGGGCTCACCGGCGCGGTTGCGGCGGCCGAGGAACTTCGGGATGCCGCCGGGGCCGGCCCGGTACGGCGTACCGTCCTTCTCCCGGATCTGGATGCCGAAGTTGCGCATCCGGATCACCGCCTTGTCTCCCAGATACACGAGGACGTCGGCGACCACGGACGGACGCGGGAGCAGGGTCAGCTCCATGACCTCGATCTCGTACCGGATCTCCCGGTGCGCGGGTGTGATCTGGCCGCGGACCTGCACCTCTGTCTCCAGGCCGACGATCGTCTGGAAGCGGGCGTCGGGCAGCACCAGATGCATGCCCTGGCGCAGGAGATACGCCTGGAGCGTCTGGACGGCACCCTCCGCCACCATCGACCCGGCCAGCACCGGATCGTCGGGGAAGTGGCACTCGAAGTACCAGGCGTCCGGCTCCAGTTGCTTGTGCGCGGTGATCGCACCGAGGCCGCGCGGCCCGCCCGTACGGTCGATCAGGATCTCGTCGACCATGCGCAACCGGGCGTCGGGCAGCCGCAGTGCCGGATTGAGGCCGGCGTCCTGGGCGTGGTGCGGCCCGAACACCTCACCGGGCTTCCCGGCGGCCAGCAACTCCAGGTCGGCGGCGGTGAGTCGGTTCTTGTCCGTGTCGGCCAGCGGCTTGAAGGAAGCCCTGGTCAGTGCGGCGCGCCGCTTCCTGTCCCGCTCGGTCACGACGACACCCAACGGCGTGTCGAGTTCGGCCTGGGTGAAGAACCCGGCGCTGGCGTCCTTGAGTTCGAGGATCAGCTCCCCGTCGGCGTAGCAGAGGTAGCTGAAGAAGAAGAGGGTCGTGTCGCCCTGCCGTACGAAACGGTTGATCGAGATGTCGTAGCGCAGGGTCTGGCCGGTTCGCGGCAGGTCGCCGTGGAAGACGAGGGTGCTGTCGAGGAGCCGGTAGACCCGCTCGCCCTTGTTGCGGAAGTCGATGCCGAGATAGCTGATGAGCAGCAGATCGCACTGGCCCGCCTCGATGGCCACGGCCGGCGGTACCCCACCGTCCACCGCGTACCAGGCGTCCTCCGGCACGTCGTACTCGGTGCGGATGAAGGACGGTTCGTAGACGCCCGTCTCGGCCCGGAGACCGGTGACCCGGGTGACGAAGTGGTACGGGGGCGCGGGCAGCCGTACGCGTTTCGCGTAGCCGTCGACGTCCGCGAACTCGGGGCCGAACACGTCCGTGATCCGGCCGGTGGCGAAGGCAAGGAGCTGCTTCTCGTCCCAGATGACACCGGGGGCTTTGGGGGGATCGGTGGGTCGGGGCGCGGCCTCGATGGCGGCGGGCGGGGGCGGGCCGCTGGGCAGCGCGGGCGCCGGCGGAGGAGTGGTGGGTGCTGTAGCGGGCGCGGGTGCGAAGACGCCTTCGAGCAGGGCCTCCGTACGGGCCAGGGTGTTCTCCTGGAGGACGCGCTGTGTCTCCATCACCACCGAGTGCGTGGCCACCATCTGCTGCCGTATCTCCCGCACGAGATCGGCGGCGGGGTTTCCCGACGACCACTCGGCGGACGGGGCAGGGGCCGGTGTCGGTCGCTCGGGTACGGCGGACGGGTGCACCGGCGCCGGAAGGGGCGCGGGTGGGGCCGGTTCCGTCCAGGGCAGGAAGGCGATCGGTTCGCCGTCGAAGGTGATGACCTCGATGTCGTCGAGGCTCGGGTCGGCGGGCATCGGGGCGGGTACCTCCAGCGAGACGGCCGCCGTACGGGCGGGTTGGGCGTCCATGACGTCAACTGGCGGGGCGGCAGGCTCCGTTGAGCCGCGCACGGACACCGCGCCGGCGTGTGCGGGCTCGGGCCGGACAGCGGGGGTGACGACCGGCGAGGCCGCCGCCGCCCGTGCTGCGACGCCCGCCGGGATGGGCGCGCCGCCACCGACCGGCACCCTCAGTCGGGCCGGCCGGACGGTCGGCGTCGGGTCCGGGCCGAGCAGTGCGGCCAGGTCGACCGGCAGACCGTGCGCGGCCAGACGGGCCGCCAGCTGGGCCACGGAACGGGCGGCGGGGACACCGCGCCGGTCCACCGGCATCGCCACATGCGCGGCGTCCCCGAGGGTGTCGTGCACCCACCGGGTGCAGGTGGCGCCCGGACCGACCTCGACGAAGTACCGGAAACCCCGGTCGTAAGCCGTCCGCACCAGACGCGGGAAGTCGATCGTGCCGCGCAGGGTCTGCGCGATCCGCCGCGCCACCTCCGACCGCTCCAGCTCGGCCACGCTCACCGAGCCGTAGTCGTACGCGCTCAGCAGATCGAGGCCGTCCGGCGAGCCCGTCGGATGGTCGTTGAGTTCGGCGAGGCCGGCCAACTCCCCGTCCACGACCGGGCAGTGCATCACCGAGCCGACCGGGGACCGTGCCGACGGGCAGCCCAACTCCTCCACCAGCGCCCGGCATTGAGCGGGTTCGCCCGCGATCACGGCCTCGCGCGGGGTGTTCACGTGGGTCAGGAACACCTTGTCGTAGGGCGTGTCGGGGCGGGACAGCGCGGCCGTGATCCGGTCCGCCGACTCCAGCAGCACGAAGCTGCCCCACACGGCCTCGTCGGGTGTGTCCTCCGGCAGCCGCCACAGCTCGCGCACGGTACGGCGGGGCCCGGACAGCCGGTCGCGGAACAGGGGCGTGGCGCTGATCCGGTCGTCCCGGCGCGCCGAGCGCCGCCAGCCGCCGGTGGCGAACAGCATGCTGCTCTCGCCCAGGCTGTACCCGAACGCACCGTGCGCCCGCACGCCGAGCACCTCGCGCACCAGATCCGTGTAGAGGATCGCGAAGGTGGTGCCGGTGGCGAGCATGAACGGGATGTCCTCGCCCAGCCTGCCCTCCAGCGCAATCAAGTCCCGGCGATCAGGGGTGACTTGGGTGCGTGGGTAGAGCTGGGCCGCCCGGAAGAGCCGGTCCGGGTCGGCCGCCTCCGCCTCGAAGGCGTCGAGCAGGGACGGGAAGGCGCGGAAGAAGTCCTGGCCCAGACCCGGGTACGAGTTGAACGCGCCCGGATAGACCAGGGCCACCTTCCCCTCCGGACCGATCGGCCGTGGCGCGAAGCAACTCCCCGCCGGGGTCGTCCACTCCTCGCCCTTCGCAGCCGCGCCCGGCAGGTCACGCGCCGCCAACTCCAGCTGGGCGCACAGCTGTTCGGCGTCCCGGCCGACCAGGACGACACGCAGCGCGCTGCCCGGCAGCCGTTCGGCGGCGGCCCGGCCCAGTCGGTACGGATCGGCGCCCTCGGCCAGCAGCCCCAGATGCCGGTCCACCTCGGCGAGCAGCCCGGCGAGGTCCGGAGCGCCGAGCGGCAGCAGCACCGGGCCGCCGGCGTTGCGCCAGTCGCTGCGGGCCACCTCGCCCCGGGTACGGTCGGCGGACAGCACGACATGGGCGTGGGCGCCGTCCGAGCCGATGGCACTGACGGCCGCGTACCGACGTACCCCCTGCGCGGTGCGCAGCCAGGGCCGGGAGGCGTCCGGCACATGGAACGCCGAGGCGGCGAAGTCGTCGGCCAGGTCCGGCGCGGGACTGCGCCAGCCGGGCGCGCCGGGGACGTAGGCGTGGTGCAGGCAGAGCACGGCTCGTAGCAGGCCCGCCATCGCGGAGGCGGTCTGTGTGTCGCCGAGCTGAGCCTTGGCGCTGCCCAGAGCGACCGTGCCGGAGCCCGCCGGGTACACCTGGGCCAGCGCCGCCAGCTCGGCGGAGTCCTGGCCGGCCGTGCCGCCCGCATGGGCCTCGACATAGCCGACGTCGGCCGGGCCGATCCCGGCGGCAGCCAGCGCCTGGCCGGCGGCCTCGGCGAGCGCGCCCGCGTCGGCCTCCGGCAAGACACCGCCGACGGGCGCCGCATGCCGTACGGCCACGGACTCGATCCGCGCGTACGCGCGCCGCGCACCTGGACCGGGACCCCGGCCCGCAGCCGCAGCCGCAGCCGCAGCCGCAGCCGCAGCCGCAGCCGCAGCCGCAGCCGCAGCCGCAGCCGCAGCCGCAGCCGCACCCGGCCCCGGCCCCCGATCCGCACTCGCGTCCGCATCCCGACCCGCACCGCGACCCGCACTCGGGCCTGGACCTGCACCCGGCCCCGCACTCGGCCCCGGCCCCGCACCTGCACCCGGACCCGCACCCGGCCCCGGACCCGCACCCGGCCCCGGACCCGCACCCGGCCCCGGGCCCGCACCTAGGCCAGGACCCGCACCCGGAGCTGGATGCGAACTCGGCCCCGCATCCGTATCCGGCCCCGCATCCGGGCCTGGGCCCGCATCCGGGCCTGGGCCCGGACCCGGACCCAGAGCTGGCCCCGGACCTATACCCGGGTCGGCATCCGCATCCGCACAGGGACCCGTACCCACACCCGCATCAGGGCGCCTGAGGACGACCGCCCCCGCGCCCTCGCCGATCCGCCGCCCGTGCTGCCCGTCCCCGAAGCTCAACCCGGCCCCGGACACCGGCTTTTCGCCGCGCAGCAGCAGGTTCTCCGGGGAGCCCGCGAGATCCACCGCGCCGACGAGCACGGCCTCAACGCTCTCGTCCAGCAGCAGGAGTTGGGCGATCTGGAGTGCCTCGGCGGTGCCCGCGCCGTCCGACGAGACGGTGAAGGACGGCCCGGTGAGGTTCCACAGGGAGGAGATCCGGCTGGCCATGATGTTGCCGATGTAGCTCAGCACCTCGTTGGCGACGATCGGCTCGTGGACGCTCTCCCGGGCCACTGCGGCGAGCGCGGTGAGCTGATCCTCCGTCAACTCCAGGCCGGCGTCGGCGTAGGCGTCGCGGAGGAAGTCGCCGAGTCCGTAACGGGCCAGGTGCAGATGGGCACTTGGCTCCATCTCCATGGCCACGACCACCGCGATCCGGCGCGGCTCGGGAGCCCTGCGGCCCGCCGGTACCGTCCGGTCGTAGCCCGCGTCGCGCAGCGCCTCGTCGGCGACCTTCGACATCAGGGCGTGCTGGAGGTTGTAGTTGCGCAGGTCGGCAGGGGGGATGCGATGGTCGGCCGGGTCGATGTCGATCCGGTCCACGAAGCCGCCCTCGGGCAGTCCCGCCCGGTGCAGCCCCGCCCGCTCCAGGGTGCCGTCGGCCGTGTCCTCCAGGCCGCGCCAGCGGTGTGTGGGCAGCGGACGGAAGGCGTCGGTGCCGTCGTGCAGGGCGCGTTCGAAGGCGGTCACGTCCGCGAGGGTGCCGAAGTGCGCGCCGAGACCGATGACTTCGAGGGCCGGGGGTGCGACGGGCTCCGCGACCCCGGCCTCCTCGGCGTCCGGCCGCTGGGAGAGGACGACATGGGCGTTCGTACCGCCGAACCCGAACGCGGAGACCGCCGCCCGGCGCGGCGCTGCCCCTCGGTCGGGCCAGTCGCGGCCCGCGCGTACGACGGGCACCTCGCCAGCGCCCGGGGTGCTGAGCGGCTCGTCGATGCCGATGGTCGGCGGGAGATGCCCGTGCGCCATAGACAGGATCACCTTGAGCAGACTGCTCAGCCCCGCCACCGTCAGCAGATGACCGAGGTTGCCCTTCACCGAGCCCAGCGGTGGGATTGTGCCTCGGGTTCCGAACCAGGCGGCGACCGATTCCGCCTCCGTGCCGTCCCCGACGGGCGTCCCGGTGGCGTGGCACTCCAGGTAGTCCACCAGTTCGGGCCCGAAACCGGCCTGGGCGTAGGCGAGTTCGTACGAGCTGAGTTGTCCCGCCGGGTTGGGTACGAGGAGGTGGCGGCCGGCGCCGTCGTTCGACAGGCCGATGCCGTCGATCACGGCGTAGATCCGGTCGCCGTCCGCGATGGCGTCCGCGAGGCGGCGTACGGCGACCATGCCGGCGCCCTGGCCGGTGAGGATGCCGGTGGAGCGGGCGTCGAAGGGCTGGCTGACGCCGTTCTGGGGGTAGGCGTGCAGGTCGGAGAAGGAGAGGTGGATGAGGGTGGGGTCGGGTGCGCAGACTCCGCCCGCGAGGACCAAGTCCGCCTGTCCGGCGGCGAGATGGTCGCAGGCCAGCTTCAGCGCGTACAGGGCCGAGGAGCAGGCGGCGTCCAGGGCGTAGCGGGGGCCGCCGAGGCCCAGGGCGGTCGCCGCGAGCCGTGCCGGGGCGCCGCTCACCCGGGCGTCGGCCGGGGACACGGCGGCCGGGTCGAGCAGCGGACCCGGAGCGGGCGCGGGGATGCCGGACCGGCGGAGGCCCTCCAGGACGGCTTCGTGGACGAGGGGCAGGCTGATGCGGGCCGAGGCCGGGGTGGGGAAGGAGTAGTCGCCGACCACCAGACCGGTGCGGGTCAGCAGCTCCGGGCGGTCGTCGTGACCGCTGTCCCGCAGCGCCTCGCGGGCCACGTGCAACGACCAGTGGAAGACCCGGTCGAGACCGGCGAGATCCTCGGGGCGGAGGTGGAAACCGGTGGGGTCGAAGTCGAAGCCGGTCACGAAGCCGCCCCGGACACAGGTGATGGCGTGATCCGGGTCCGGGGCCTGCTTCATGCCGTCGGCCGGCCCGGGACCGGCGGTGCCGAAGACCTCTGGGCCGCCCTCCGCGCGGCTGTCGACGCCGGCGCGGAGGTTGTCCCAGAACGCGCCGGGAGTGTCCGCCCCGGGGAAGAGACAGGAGATCCCGACGATTGCGAACTTGCTGCTCATTGAGGCTGTTCCCTCCAGGGTGCCGGGGGCCCGGCGGGGGCCGCGGAGGCTCTCCGCCGGGGTGACCACCGGTCCGGTCTTCGGCTCAGCGGCTCGCGAACTTGGCGGCCAGCTGCGGGGTGGACACAAGGGAAACTCCTGTGAACCGAGTCAACACCCGGCCGTCGGGAGCACACGCCGTCACTGTGAGCGCAGCGGACGTACGGTTCGCACTCCCGTTGCCGTTCAGAGAAGCCGGCTCCGGCTCCACCACCACGACGAACGGCTCGCCGTCCGGCAGCGCCTCGTACAGATCGACGCCCGCCACCCCCATCGGCAGACTCGCCGTGTCCCGGTGCAGCCGCATCCACACCAGCGCGGCCTGGAGCAGCAGATCGGCGGTGCCGGGTGCGTACCGGCCCGTCCCGAACGCACCGCCCGCCGGCCGGTGTTCGGCCAACGCGCACTCCAGGACCAACCGCTCCTCGCCCGACGCCAGCACCCGCCGCAGCCCGCGCAGCGACACCCCGTGGAAGAGCGTGCCGTCGGCGTAGAACACCTGCGCGTCACTGCCACCGCCCAGTGCGGGCAGCCCGGCCACTCGCCCCGGAACCCCGGCACCGGCGTCGCCCAGGATCACCCGGGCCGCGTAGTGCGGCCGTACGGTGCCGTCGGCGTTGGTCGAACGGATCGCCACGTCGGCCTCGGCGCCGTCGGGCGTCGGATCGACGGACAACTGGAAGGGCCCGCTGATGCCGCCGGAACCGGTGTCGTCGAAGACCACGCCCTTGTGAACCGCGAAGTCCCGGACCCGCGCGACCGTACCGCCGGTCAGCCGCTCCACCGCACCCGCGGCCCAGCCGAGGGCAGCGGCGGCCGGCAGCACCGGCACGTCACCGATCACATGGTCCGCGACGAGCGGATCGCCGACCAGACCTGCGAGATCCCGTTCCAGTACGGCCGTCGACGTGGGCGCGATGTGCTCACGCGCCGACAGGGGCGTGGTCGGCCCGAGAACCGTGACCACGTCACCTGCCCGCTCCGGGGCGAACTGCTCGGTGAACATCCGCGTCCCGGTCCCCACCGGGATCAGCGCGATGCCCCGCTCCTTGAACACCGCCTTGATCTGCGGCGACACCATGCCGCTGTCCCAGGCACCCCAGTTGAGGGCGGTCACATGGGCCCCCGGGTGGCTGCGCCGGAAGGCGGCGGCCCAGGTGTTGAGCACCTCGTTGGCCATCGCGTAGTCCGACTGCCCCCGGTTGCCGAAGAACCCGGCGACCGAGGAGAACAGCACCACGTGCCGAAGCCGCTCGGCGGGCAGTGCGGCCACCACCGAGCGCAGCCCGCCCAGCTTGACCGAGAAGACCCGGTCGATCTCGGCGGCCTTCTTGGCGGAGATCAGCTGGTCCGCGAGCACCCCCGCCCCGTGCACGAGGCCCGTGATGCGTTCCTTGTACGGGGCCAGCGCAGCGGCGGTCGCGGCGGCGTCGCCGATGTCCACGGCCACGTACTCGACCTCGCTGCCCGCCGCCCGGATCTCCGCGAGCGTAGAACGGACCTCGCGCTCACCGACCACGGCCTGGTACAGCTGCTCGACCCGCTTCGGCGTCGGCTTCTCGCCCGCTCGCTTCAACTGGTCCACGGCTGCTGCCTTCAGCGCGGCGGCATCAGCCAGCCCACGCGCCCACTCGGGTTCCTCACCGAGCGCCGTACGGCCGAGCAGGAGCAGACCGGGACGGTGCGTGGCGGCCAGGGCCACCGTGCAGCGGGCGGTGATGCCACGCCCGCCGCCGGTCACGACGAGCAGGTCGTCGGAGCCGAGGGCGGGGGCCGACCCGGTCGGGCGTACCCCCGGACCGGGGTCGAGGTCGAGGGTGAGGGCGACCCGGCGCGGCCCGTCGCGGCCCGTCTGGACCGGGCCGGCGGCAGCGTCGTACACCTCCTCCAGGACCAGTTCGGCCGCCTGCGCCGGGGTCAGGGCGGGGGCGAGATCGACGGCCCGGCAGAACAGCTCGGGCGCCTCCACAGCCAGCGTCTTGACCAGCCCGCCGACACCGCCGGCAGGCACCGCGTCCTCGCTCACCCCGCCCAGCCCGAAGGTTCCGTCGAGCCGGGTGACAGTGACGAACGCGGCCCGGTGACCGGTCGCGGCGGCCTTGGTGAGCGGGCCCACCGCATGCTTGGCGAGGAGGAGGGAGTGTGCCAGTCTGCGTACGCCCTCGGCCCAGGGCAGCTCGTCGGCCGCCGCGAACCCGAGCACGAGATGCACCCGCTCGTCGCCCAACTCCTCGAGTCGGGCGGCGAGTTCATTCGCGCCCCAGGCGGTGAGGGGCAGGTCCGTCGCTCCCGTGACCCGCTGGGCGACACCGGGCAGCCGCAGGACGCGCACCCGCCAGCCGGTCGAGACGAGCCGCGCGGCGGAGGACTCGGCGACCGCACTGCCGTCGTCGACGACCACGGCTGCTGCGCCCAGCGGATAGGCGTCGACGAGCCGGTCCGGCGTCGGCAGCTCGACGAGAGACGCCTGCCCACGGCCCAGCGCGGCCGGAGCGGTGACGGGCGCCTCCTCGGCGACCGGGGGTGGGGGCGGGGGAGCGACCGTACCGGCCGGTGCCCCGGACAGCCCGGCGACGAAGCCCACGATGTCGCCCAACGTCCGTAGTTCCGCGAGCTGTTCGGGCCCCACGGGGGTCGGACTCGGGAACTGCTCCTGAAGAACGCCCATGATCTCGACGCGTTTGATGGAGTCGATGCCGAGGTCGGCTTCGACGTCCATACCGAGGTCCAGCATCTCGGCCGGGTAGCCGGTCTTGGCAGCCACGACGTCGAGAAGGGCACCGCGTACGGCGTCACCGTCGACGGGAGGGGCCTCGGATGCAGCGGGAGTTGAGGCTGAGGCGCTCGAACCCCCGTTGAGTCTGAGCATGAAGCCGACGATCTCGTTCAACGTGCGGAGTTCCGCGAGCTGTTCGGGCCCGACGGGGGTCGGGCTCGGGAAGCGCTCTTGGAGGACGCCCATGATTTCGACGCGCTTGATGGAGTCGATGCCGAGGTCGGCTTCGACGTCCATGTCCAGGTCCAGCGTCTCCGCCGGGTAACCCGTCCTGTCCGACACGACCCCGAGCAGTACGTCCGCGACGTCCTGCGCGCCGATCGCCGCGGCGACCTGGACCTGGTCCTGAACCTGGGCCTGAGGAGCGGGGCCGCTCGTACCGCCGAGACTGAGCACGAAGCCCACGATTTCGTTCAACGTGCGGAGTTCCGCGAGCTGTTCGGGCCCGACGGGGGTGGGACTCGGGAAGCGTTCCTGGAGGACGCCCATGATTTCGACGCGCTTGATGGAGTCGATGCCCAAGTCAGCCTCCACGTCCATGCCGAGGTCGAGCATCTCGGCCGGGTAGCCGGTCTTCTGCGACACCACGTCGAGAAGCGCCGCCTGTACGTCGTCCGCAGTGACGTCGGTCGATGGAGGCTCGGAAGCCTCAGGGGCCGCGGTAGGCACAGGACCAGGCGCGGGGAGGGAGACCGAGGCAGGGGCGACCGGGGCTTCGACGGCCGCTGCGACAGGAGCCGCAGGCGGAGCGACCGGTACCGCGACCGCAGTCGGAGCCACGGGGGCAGTCGGCGCCGCCGGAGCAGTCGGTGTGAGGGTGCCGATCTCCATCGACGCCAGGTCCCGCAGGATCTCGTTGGCCCGCAGATGCGTCCGCCCGATCGCCAGCCCGTGTTCCTTCACGGTGGCCACCCCGGGGATCACCGCATCGACCCTGCCCTGCTCGTCGGCCCGCTCAAGGATGCCCATCAGGCGCTGGGCGCTGTTCAACTGGCCCTGGAGATAGTCGTCGTGCAGGGCCAGATGGTCGGCGATCAGTCCGGAGAGCCGGTCGGCGCCCGGAGCGGGTGTTCGGTCGTGTGCTTCCACGGGCTCGCTCTCCAGGAAGTGGGCGGCGGGAACGGGCGGCGCGACGGGCGCCGACGGTTGGGTGGCGGGCCGTACGGCTACCACGGTCGAGGTGGCCACGGGTGCGGTCGCGGTGAGCGGCGGTGTCCCGGGAACGCGCGCCACTTCGGCTCTCGGTACGGGCACGGCTTCCTGGCCGGCCCGCGCGGACACAGCTCCCACGGCCCGGTCCACGCCCGCCACCCGGTAGCCGTTCTCCAGCGCCTCCCGGTACGCGTCCTTGCGGGCCTGCGGCACATGGTTGATGCCGTTGAGCGGTACCGTCATGCCCTTCACCGGCTCGACGGCCTCCGGCTCGGACACATAGCGGTCGGCCGTGGTCAACGGCAGCCCGAGTACGGCGAGTTGGGCGACGGCCCGCTTCAACGCCGTGTCGGCGTCACCGCCGCTGCCCGGGTCGAGCTGGACCGCGAAGTGCTCGCGGTCGCCGAGGATACGGTGGACCAGCTGGGTCAGCACGCCCTTGGGGCCGAACTCGACGAACGTACGGAAGCCCGCCGCGTACATTTCCTCGACCCGGTCGGCGAACTGCACCGGCTTGACCAACTGGTCCACCAGCGTGCGTCGGTTGGCGTCGAGGTCCGGGCCGTAGGCGGCGCCCGGGGAGTTGGCGAAGACCGGGCGGCGCGGTTCCAGGATGCGCGCGTCGGCGACATGGCGGCCGAAGGCGTCCACGGCGTGGGCGACGAACGGCGTGTGGAAGGCCGCCGACACCGGCAGCCGAGCCGCCCGTACGCCGGCCGCGCCCGCCACCTCCACCAGCCGCTCCACGGCGTCGGTCGCACCGCCGACCACCACCTGGTCCGGCGCGTTGCGGTTGCAGACCGTCAACCCGGGGTGTGCGGCGAGGAGTTGCTCCATCTGTCCGGCGGAGGCGGTCACCGCGGCCATCGCCCCGGGGTCGAAGCCGGGCTCGACGGGCGGTGCCATCGCGGCGCCCCGTGCCCGGGCCAGCGCGAAGTACGTGTCGTCGTCGAGTGCGCCGGCCGCCCACAGCGCCGCAAGTTCACCGAAACTGTGGCCGAGGAACCCGTCGGCGTCGAAGCCCAGTTCGGCCAGATACCGGAAGTGACCGGCGGCCAGCGCACCGATGGCGGGCTGGGCGTACTCCGTACGGCGCAGCGCGCTCTCCTGGGCCGCACGCGTCACCTCGTCGAAGGCGGGCGGCGGGAACGCGACCCGGGACAAGGGGAGTTCGTGGTCCCCGAAGGCCGCGTTGGCCCGGTCGAAGGCCGCCCGCAGCGGGGGCAGCGCCAGGACCGCGGTCCGGCCGGGGGCGACGTACTGGCTGCCCTGCCCCGCGAACAGCGCGGCCACCTTCCCGGTGGGGGCGGCGGACCGGCGGAAGTAGATGCCCCTGGGGTGCGTCCAGGAGTCGGCCTCGCCCCTGGCGTGGAGTTCGGCCACGGCGAGGGCGCGCAGCTCGGCGAGTTCGTCGTCGCTGCGGGCCACCAGGGTCAGCCGTGGATGGTTCGCCGGGGCCGGGTCCGGTCGTGACTCCACGCCTCCTTCCAGTGCCCGCACCAGACCGTTCATGTCAGGTTCATGCCATACATATACCTGGCTCACAGGGAACATCACCCGCAGGTCGTCCCCGTCACCGTGCTCCTCCAGCACCAGATGGAAGTTGGTGCCGCCGAACCCGAACGAGGAGACCCCCGCCCGGCGTTGCGACCTGCGCGGGTCACGGATCCACGGGCGGGTCTGGGTGCCGACGTAGAAGGGGCTCTCGGGCCAGTCGAGCGCCGGGTTCGGGGTGTCCACGTTGATCGTGGGCGGCAGCAGCTTGTGGTGCAGGGCCAGCGCCAGCTTGATCATGCCGGCCGCGCCGGCCGCCGCCTTGGTGTGGCCGATCTGCGACTTCACACTGCCGACCGCCGCGAACTGCCGCTCTTCGGTGTGCTCCGACACCACCGCCGACAGCGCCGACAGCTCGGTCGCCTCGCCGACCGCCGTACCCGTGCCGTGCGCCTCGAACAGCTCGACCGAGGCCGGGGAGCAGTCCGCGTCCTCGTACGCGCGGCGCAGGGCGGCCATCTGGCCCTCCTTGCGCGGGGCGTAGATGGACTTGAACCGGCCGTCGCTCGACGAACCGATGCCCCGGATCACCGCGTAGATCCGGTTGCCGTCCCGCTCGGCGTCCGAGAGGCGGCGCAGCGCCAGCATGCCGATGCCCTCACCGATGAGGGTGCCGTCCGCGTTCTCGTCGAACGGGCGGATCCGGCCGGCCTTGGAGAACGCGGGCGTCTTGCTGAAGCACAGGTACATGAAGATGGTGTTCTCGGCGTCGCAGCCGCCCACCAGCATCATGTCCGAGCGCCGTTCCAGCAGTTCACTGACCGCGGCCTTCACCGCGCCCAGCGAACTGGCGCAGGCCGCGTCGATCGTCATGTTGGAACCGCCCAGGTCCAGGCGGTTGGCGATCCGTCCGGCCACGACGTTGCCCAGCATGCCGGGGAAGGAGTTCTCCTCCCAGGGGGCGAACGCCAGCTTGAACTTCTCCGCGATCTCGTCGGCGTCCCGGTCCGAGAGCCCGCAACTGCGCACGACCTCCTTGAGGACGGGCGTCTGGAGCCGGGCCGACAGCGGCTGGGTGAGCTGGTTGGCGCCGGTCACCCCGAGCACCACCCCGGTCCGCGAGGCGTCGTACCACTGCTGGTCGAAGCCCGCATCCTGGAGCAGATCACGGGCCACGACCAGACTCAACAGCTGGAGTACGTCGGTGACTTCGAGGGTGTTGGGCGGCAGCCCGAACTCCAGCGGGTTGAACGGGACGGCCGGAATGAAGCCGCCCCGCTTCGAGTACGTCCTGTCGGGCGCGGACGGGTCGGAGTCGTAGTGCTCGGCCACACTCCAGTGGGTCTCGGGCACGTCCTCGATGCAGTCGGCGGCGGAGACCACGTTGTCCCAGAAGGCGCGCAGATCACGCGACTTGGGGTACAGGGCGGACAGCCCGACGATCGCGATGGGGTCCCGGGCCAGCCGGCGGTCGAGTTCGGAAGGATGCGAAGCGTTCACGGGAGGCTCTCTTGGTCGGACGGCGGGGGAGGTTCGCCCCGCAGCGGTTCGGAGGAACGGCGCATGACGCACGAGAGAAGAGGGGGAGGAAGGAGAGACGGCGCTGGTGGAGCGGGAGGAAGGAGAGACGGCGCTGGAAGAGTGGGAAGTAGGCGAGACGGCGCTGGTCAGGACGTCCGGAGCAGAGGTGCGATCACGCCGAGGGAGTCCGTGCGGGCGAGCATCGTGTAGTGGTCGCCGGGACAGCGGTACGTGGTGAGGCCCTGCGGGGCGAGCGGGCGCCAGCCGAGTGTCGGGTCGGCCGGGACCAGGCTGCGCTCGGCCTGCACCAGCGTCAGGGGCAGCGGGGCGGATCCGGGGGCGTGCGGCGCCGTCAGCCGGTTGTTGCGCAGCAGGCCGTCGACGTACGTGTCGTAGAGCTTGCGCAGACCCGGCAGCGGGGTGTCGGGCAGCAGCGCCCCGGAGGCGGTCGCGGCGTCGAGGACGGCGGTCAGCCCGTCGTCCGTACCGCACCCGGCCAGCCGGTCCAGGTCGAGCGAAACCGGCCTGCCCCGCTTGGCGCCCAGATACATCGCGAACCAGCTGAGCAGCAGATCCGGCCGCAACGCGTCGTCGGGCTGCTTGTACTCCTCGACCGGGGCGATGCTGTCCAGCAGCACCAGCCGTCCGGGCAGGCGTGCGGCGGTCATCAGCCGGGTCATCGCCAGGGCGAGCACCCCGCCGAAGGACCAGCCCGCCAGACTCCAACTCCCCTCCGCGGTACCGCCGTTCTCCTGCCGGGACCGCTCCAGCGCGGTCAGCAGCAGAGCCGCCAGGTCCTCCACGGTCGTCGCGGCCCGGCCTCCGGTGAGCGCCGCGTCCGCGTACTCGGGGACCGCGCCCAGGTCGAGCACGGTGAGTCCGGTGCCGTCCGGGAGCGCGCCCGCGAGCCCCTCGTACACCTCGACGGCGAGGGCGCCCGGATGGACGACGTACACCGTGGGCCCGCCGGACACGGCGGCCCGGAAGGTGCGGGCGACCGGCGGTGGACCCTTACGCGGTGGCCGCACGACGGCCGCACTCCTCGGCTATGTAGGCCGCCAGGTCCTTCACGGTCGGGTGGTACCAGAGGGTCGTCGTGCTCAGCTCGAAGCCGAGCCAGTTCTCCATCTCGCCGGCGAGGATGAGCGCCTCGGTCGAGTCGAGATCGAGTTCGTCGAAGTACACCTCGGGCGAGACCTCGCCCGTCGCCACGCCCATCCGGTGGGCGATCTTCTCGATCAGCCAGTCCTGGGCCTCACGAGCGGTCACTACGGCCATGGTGTGTCGTCCTTCCGTCGGGCGCGTTCTCGGAAATGGTCGATATGGACGGCAGCGTTTTGTGACTGACTTCACGCGTGACTTCACGCGGAGTACGGCAGAGGACAACCCGTCAGTAGACAGGTGTAGGAGGAATCCGGTCTGTCTGGTCCAGACTTGTGCTTCCACATGAAAGGAGCAGCGTTCGGGAGTGGCCGCCCGAAGCATGCAGGCCACAGTCTTGCCAGCTTGTCGAATCCCGGACAACCGCTCTTCCGGAGAGTGGAAAGAAATTGTGGTTTACGGGCGTAGAACGCGCGGCGGAATCAGTTACCGGCGGGTGAAGTCCTGGCCGGTGACTTAGGTGTCAGCCCTCATTCTGCGGTTCGGCACCGCGCCGGAAGGCGCCGGGTGTCATATTCACGCGTCGTATGAAGAACTTGCCGAAGTTCGTGACTTCGGTGAACCCGAGCTGACGGGCGATGCTGCCGACGGACAGGTCCGTGTGGACCAGCAGGCGCTTCGCCTCCAGGGCGACGCGGGCGTCGATCAGGTCCTTGGTGGTGGTGCCGGCGACGCTGCGGCAGGCCCGGGACAGGGTGCGGGGCGTGCAGTTGAGCGCGGCGGCGTAGTCCTCGACCAGCCGGGTCCTGCGGTAGGAGTCCTCCAGCTCACGCCGGAAACGCAGGAAGAGTTCGCCGTTCTCGCCTGAGGGGCCGTCGCCGCGCACCGGGTCCTCGCGGTGGCTGCGGCACATCTGGTCGACGTAGAGCAGGGCGACCGCCAGCAGATGCTTGAGGAGGTCCTCGCCCATGCCTTCGTCGGGCCGCTCGAACTCCTCCCGCAGCAGGGCCAGGACCCGTCGGAACGTGTCCAGCTCGTCGTCGGCGAGCTGCCAGTGGGAGGGGCGCAGGACGTCGTCGAGCATTCCCATGTGCGCTCGCAGACGTAACGGGAACGTCTCGGTGAACATGACGAGACGGGCTTCCATGCCCGACGGCACCGCGAACTGGATCACCTGGTTCGGCCGGATCCACAGCAGGGAGCCCGCCCGGGACTCGTAGGGCGTGGAGTCGATCGTGAAGACTCCGCTGCCCTCCTCGACCAGCATGATCTGGTGGAAGGCGAGCCGGTGGGGCGCGGTGGTGAGCTCCGCGCGGACCTTCTTGCGCACCTCGCTGAGCGTGGTCATGGCCATGCCGACCCCGGGTCGGCAGACGGGGGTGTAGGGGACTACCGGGATCGGTAACGTAGCGAAATCGACCATGAGCGTTCCGGAATCGACCTTTCTTCAGGCTCATTTAACTATCAATGATAGGCGTGGCCGCCCGTTGCCGGATCACGTCCGGCGCATGCACACGCAACAGTCCCCACATGATGTGCAGGTGAAGGGAAGTAGACGGGATGACCACCCACCCCGGCGCCCCCGAGCGCTCGGTTGTCGACCGGACGCTCAGCATCCTCGGCGTCTTCGACCGTGACAACCGCATCCTGACGCTGAGCGACATCAGCAGGCGCTCCGGTCTTCCGGTCGCCACGGTCCATCGCATCGTGAACAAGCTCCACGGCTGGGGCGCACTCGAACGCAGAGAGGAAGGCGGATACAGCATCGGCCTGAGACTGTGGGAGACGGCGACGCTGGCCCCCCGCTACTCGGGTCTGGCCGAGACCGCGCAGCCCCACCTCGTGGACCTCCACACGCAGTGCGGCGGCGCGGCGGTCCTCGCCCTGCGCGACGGAACGGAGACCGTCTGCCTGACCTTCCTCTCCAACGACCCCGGCCTCACGGCACATTGGGGCGACCCCGGCCGCCGGCTCCCGCTGCACGTCACCGCGGCGGGCCTGGTCCTGCTGGCGAACGCCGGCATCGCTCTGCAGGACGAGATCTGCGCCGGCCCGCTGCGCGCGTACACCGCCGCCACGATCACCGACGGCACCACCCTGCGCAACTGCCTCGACAAGACCCGACGCGAGGGGTACGCCGTGGTCTGCGGCACCCTGCGCGAGGGCCGTGGAGCGATCGCCGCACCGGTGCGCAACGCACGCGGCACGGTGGTGGCGGCGGTCGGCATCGTGGCCCCGCTGAGCATGCTCCAGCCGTCCCGGCTGACCCCGCTGGTCCTGGCGACGGCCGAGGCGGTCTCCCAGCACGACCGCACGGAAGGGTGGCGGATGGCGGGGGCGGGCGCGTAACCCTCCCTACCGTCCCAGGTACGCCGTCTCCCCACCGATTGACGTGCACCCGTGCGACGCCGTCCACGCCGAGGACGGCCCGCTCGGCCCGCCGCAACAGGGCAGTCGTACGACCGGTGCCTGTGAACCCCGCCCGGCCGGGGCGCCCCTTGAGGGGCGCGGGGAACTGCGCGACCAGCCACGACGGACCCGCAGACGGGATACCGGGGTTACCAGCGGGGCGCATACGCTGGCACGCTGATCAGCGAGGCCGACACACGACCCAGCACCCACGATCGGAGCGTGCATGACGACGGACCGCGCCACGAACGGCCAAGTGCAGCCGCCTGCCCAGGAGTTCGGCTCGGCACCCACCTCCGACGTGGAGGTGAGGCCCGTCGCCGGACACATCGGCGCCGAGATCTCGGGCGTAGACCTGACCGAGCCCCTCGACGACACCGTCGTCGCCGAGATCAGGGCGGCCGTCCTGCGCTGGAAGGTGGTCTTCTTCCGCGACCAGCGACTGGACCACGCCGCACACATCGCGTTCGCGCGCCGCTTCGGCGAGCCGGTCGTCCTGGGCCGCCGCGGCAGCGCCTCTCCGCCCGGCTTCCCCGAGATCGAGACGACCGCCGACCGCCTGGAACTGGGCGGACGCTACGGCATGGAGCACGCCGAATGGCTGGAGCGCCGCCGCCACTCCCTGCTGCGCGGCTGGCACTGCGACCACGGCGCCCGTATCGACCCGCCCGCCGCGACCGTCCTGCGCGCCGAGACCGTACCGCCGTACGGCGGCGACACCACCTGGTCCAACCTGGCCGCCGCGTACGCCGGACTCTCCGCGCCCGTACGGGAGTTCGTGGACGGACTGCGAGCCGAGCACCGGCTCGGCGTCGGCTACCAGTCACGCCCCGGAGACGACGCCTACCTCCGGCATCTGCTGGACCACCAGGTCGCCTCGGTGCACCCGCTGGTCCGGGTCCACCCGGAGACGGGGGAGCGGGTGCTGTTCGTCAACGGCTACTACCTGGAGCAGATCGTGGACGTCTCCCGCGCGGAGAGCCGCCTGCTCCTGGAGATGCTCCTCGAACAGGCGACCAGGCCCGAGTACACGGTCCGTTTCCGCTGGGAGCCCGGCAGCGTCGCCTTCTGGGACAACCGGGCCACCATCCACCTCGCCCCCGGCGACAACGCCCACCTCGGCCACCCCCGGGTCATGCACCGCGTGATGCTGACCGGCGACATCCCGGCAGGCGTGGACGGCAGGCCGTCGGAGCCGGTCACCGGCACCGAACCCGGGCGCTGGTGAGCATCTTCGTGGGTACCTCCTGGGGAGATTGACAGATGAGCTTCTGGCCGGTGTCTTCGCAGGTCGGACCAGGACTGTTCAGTTGTCGATCCTGGCGGTGCGGGGCGGTCGGAAGCGGGCTCCGGAGGCGCCCCGCCGCCCGGTCGATGCCGTAGTACAGCTGGGGCGGCACATAGGGCAGCAGGGGCGAGTGGCGCTGGCCGAGCAGGGCGAACACGCGGGCCGGCAAAGGCGAAGACGGTGGCACCACCGCGATTGATGCTCACCGTGTTCCGGCCATACCCACGGCGAGGACCTGGCCGTGCCGGATGCCACGGAGCCGCGGGCCTGCGGGGTACGACGGGGAGGAGCCCGGATGCGTACCCATCGCCGGGAGGCAGCCGGACATCACGAAGTGGTTCGGCCGCGGTCTGTGGACCGCTGCGGTCAACGACAGACGCTTCACCGCCATCCGTCGCCGACCTGCATTTGAGCTCTCGGACAGGGCGAGGAGTGCGACTCCCGCGATGCCGAGACCCAGAAACCAGGCCGTCCGCGTCGGGCTGCGCACACGGAAACAGGACTACGGCATGGCGGGGTTGGTCAATCGTGGGTGTCGGCCGAGGAGTTCGGCGAGGCCCTGGCGGGTGGCGGCCAGCACGACCCGGTCCTCGGGTCGAAGGACGTATCCGGGGTGCAGTTCCCAGACCAGCCCGGAAGGCCGGTCGTTGCCGTCGGCCGGATGGGCCGCAGCGAGGTCGGGGCGGCGGTCGGCGGGGGCGGAGGCGTCTAGGGCCAGGACGCGCCAGGCCCCGGGGCGGAAGACTTCGGCGACTGTGCGGCCCTCCAGCTGTGGGTTCCCTGCGACGACGAGGGCGGCGAAGAGCAGGACGCGGCGTTCGACCGGGATGGCGCCCAGGATGTGGCGGCCCATCATGGCCCCGGCGAAGGCGGGGGCCGCGAGGCTGGAGACGCTGCGGCTGCGGGTCAGGGCGTGCGGGTGGGCGGCGCGCAGGGTGCGATAGACGGCCGTGGCGAAGTCGTCGTCGTACAGCCGCAGCGCGACACGCAGGTCGGGCTTGACGGAGCGGGCGTACAGGATGGCTTCGAGGTTGGTGGTGTCGGAGCTGGTCAGGGCGAGCAGGGCGTGCGCGCGGTGGATCTTGGCGGACTCCAGGACGCCCTCTTCGGTGACGTCCCCGATCACGGTGGGGATGTGGTGGCGGCGGGCCAGCGGGATGCCGCGCGCCTCGGGGTCCGACTCCACGCAGACGACGGGGATGTCGAGCTCCTTCAGCCGGGCCAGCACACGGGTACCGATCTTGCCCAGCCCGAGCAGAACGACATGTCCGGACAGGCCACGCGGCGGGCGCCGCAGAGCGGAGGCGCTGCGGAAGGTGCCCAGGCCCTCCAGCACGGCAGCGGTCATCACCGGCAGCAGCAACAACCCGGCCAGCCCGGACAGGAGTTGGATGATCTGACGGCTCAGCGGCTCACCTATCGCGGGGTCGTCGATGGCGAACAGGTCGAGCAGGGTGAGGTAGGTGGCGTGCACCAGGTCATCGCCGGTGGTCAGCCAGGAGGCGAGGGCGAGGGCGAGCACGCAGGCGATCAGGCCAACGAACGACCAGCGCAGCCGACGCGAGAACAACTGTCCAAGTGGAGCTCCCCGGCCGGCCAGCCGACCGGTGGGCAGTACCGGCCCGCTGTACGAGACCGCTTCCAGTACCACCGTGCCACGTCCGGTCGCCGCGGTCACCGCGTTCTCGTCCGGGAGGAGTTGGGGCGCCTCCGTACCGCTGCGGTCCGAACCCTCCGCCCCCGCAGGGTCGTTGGCCGTCGCCGACAGCAGAGCCAGGGTGCACAGGCCCGGGTCGACAACCTCACCACGGCGTGGCGGAGTACGCTCCACCGCCCGCAGCAGCAGTCCGTCCGCCTGAACCACCTTGCTGGTATCCGCGACGGCAGTGGCAGCCAGCGCCGGGGCAGCGGTGTCCGCGTCGGACAGCACTGTGGTGGACGCGTCCAGAGCCACCGGGTCCAGTCCCGGGGCGGCGACGGCGACGGCCTGGTCCAGCAGCTCCTCCAACTGCTGGCCGAGCTTGCGGTTGTACAGCCGGATCACCAGCCGCACCTGGGGGTTGAGACGCCGGGCGATCAGCGACGTGCGGATGTTCACCTCATCGTCCTCGTACACCAGCGCGAGCGCGGCGGCCCGTGCCACCCCAGCTGCTGCCAGTACGTCATCGGTGACCTCCGACGCCTCCAGCACGTGTCCGTCATCGGCGGCAGCCTGCGTGGTGCCCGCGACCCTGGTCATCGCCGAGGACACCCGGCCGAAGAGCGCCGTCGCCCGGGCCCGACCGGGCGACGGCGTACTTGCCGCGACGCCGCTTCCGGCGGGGGTCACGAGCGTGACGTGCTCGCGGTAGACCTCGCGCAGTTCGTCGGACAGCCGGTGGGCGAGCCCGTCATCACCGCAGACGATCATGTGCCCGGTGCGGGGGCGTATCTGGCGCGGGAGAGACGACATGGAAGATCACTTTGCCGCAGCCGGGCAGCTGTTTCCATGCCTTCTGCACGGAGGGCGGCACGGCGCGACGACAGACCGCCCAAATGTGCTGGAACACCACCTCCACCGGCTGGGGGTCACCCCGTAACGGCGCATGGCGGCGGTGCAGGCCGAGCGCACCGCGCGGGTGCTGGGCATCGCCATCACGGAGGCGATCACGACGAGCCGGCAGTGGTCGTCGATGCCGGTGACCATCTTGCACTCCCGCCCGTCGGCACTGTGCTCCAGGACGGCGACACCGTGGTCGTCGTCAAGGTGCTCAAGGTCAAGCTCCTCGGGGATCAGGGCGGGCACCAAGGTGCGCAACATCCGGCGGGCAGCGGGAGGCCGACCGGCAGAAGCAGGATGCTGAATTGCGAAATTTTGCAATTGGTTAGATGCTGTGTTGACTATGTATGCACGTAGCCGCGGGTGCAGCATTCGCTTGCCCCGGGTGGGGCGCTGCCGGGGAAGCCGAGGGATCGTGTCCGTTCCGCTGTATCAGGCCAAGGCCGAGTTCTTCCGGATGCTGGGGCATCCCGTACGGATACGGGTGCTGGAGCTGCTGCAGGAGGGTCCGCTGCCGGTGCGGGAGCTGCTGGCCGCGATCGAGGTGGAGCCCTCTGGCCTGTCGCAGCAGCTGGCGGTGTTGCGCCGCTCGGGCATCGTCAGTTCCAGGCGCGAGGGCTCGACGGTGGTGTACGCGCTCGCCAGCGGGGACGTCGCCGACCTGATGCGTGCCGCGCGCCGGATCCTGACCGAGATGCTGGCCGGGCAGGGCGAGCTGCTGGCCGAGCTGCGCGAAGCCGAAGTCGCCGCGCAGTGAGCATCTCGTTCGGCCAGGCGATGGCCCGCCTCACCGTGCTGCTACCCGGCCGTAGCGATCTGGCGGAGATGCGCCGTGACCCGCGCCGGGACCTGCTGGCCGGCCTCACGGTGGCGGTCGTCGCGCTGCCGCTCGCGCTCGGCTTCGGCGTTTCCTCCGGCCTCGGTGCCGAGGCGGGGCTGGCGACTGCGGTCGTCGCCGGCGCTCTGGCCGCGGTGTTCGGCGGTTCGAATCTTCAGGTGTCCGGGCCGACGGGCGCGATGACCGTGGTGCTCGTGCCGATCGTCGCCCAGCACGGGCCGTCCGGAGTGCTGACCGTCGGGCTGATGGCGGGCCTGATGCTCGTCGCGCTCGCCCTGCTCAGGGCCGGGAAGTACATGCAGTACGTGCCCGCGCCCGTCGTGGAGGGCTTCACGCTCGGCATCGCCTGTGTGATCGGGCTGCAACAGATCCCGAACGCGCTGGGCGTGGCCAAGCCCGAGGGCGACCGGGTGCTGGTGGTGACCTGGCACGCCGTGGAGGAGTTCGCGAAGTCCCCGAACTGGACCGCCGTGGCCTTCGCCGCCGCGGTTGCCGCCGTCATGCTGATCGGAGCCCGCTGGCGGCCAACGATCCCCTTCTCCATCCTCGCGGTCATCGCGGCCACCGTTGTCGCGCAGTTGGCCGGGCTGGACGCGGCCTCCCCGATCGGTGACCTGCCGTCCGGCCTGCCCGTGCCGTCCCTCGCCTTCCTCGATCCGGGCGCGCTCGGCTCGCTGCTCGCCCCGGCCGTGGCGGTCGCGGCACTGGCCGCCCTGGAGTCGTTGCTGTCCGCCTCGGTGGCCGACGGGATGACCGTGGGTCAGAAGCACGACCCGGACCGGGAGTTGTTCGGGCAGGGCCTGGCCAATATCGCGGCGCCGCTGCTCGGCGGCGTGCCTGCGACCGGCGCGATCGCGCGGACCGCGGTGAACGTGCGTACGGGAGCGGGCTCCCGGCTCGCGGCGCTCACCCACGCCGTGGTCCTCGCGGTGATCGTCTTCGCGGCCGCGCCCCTCGTGTCGAAGATCCCGCTCGCCGCGCTCGCGGGCGTGCTGCTGGCCACCGCGATCCGCATGGTCGAGGTCGGCTCGCTCAAGGCGATGGCCCGGGCCACCCGCTCCGACGGGCTGATCCTCGTACTGACGGCCGCCGCGACGCTTGCGCTCGACCTCGTCTACGCCGTGATCATCGGCCTGGTGGTCGCGGGTGCCCTGGCGTTGCGCGCGGTGGCCGAGCAGGCCCGCCTGGAACAGGTCCCCCTCGACCGGGGCGACCACAGTGTGGAGGAGCACGCGCTGCTCGCGGAGCACATCGTCGCCTACCGCATCGACGGCCCGCTGTTCTTCGCCGCCGCCCACCGCTTCCTCCTCGAACTGTCCGAGGTGGCCGATGTCCGCGTGGTCATCCTGCGCATGTCCCGCGTGACGACCCTGGACGCCACCGGCGCCCTGGTCCTCAAGGACGCGGTGCAAAAGCTCAACCGGCGCGGCATCGTCGTCATGACCTCCGGTATACGCCCGGGCCAGCGCCAGGCTCTGGACTCGGTCGGGGCCCTGGACCTGCTCCGCAGCGAAGGCCGTGAGTACGCCACCACGCCCGAGGCCATCCGGGGCGCCCGCACCTACCTGGAGTCCGCCGGAGTCATGCCTTCCGTTCCGGCCCACAAGCCCAGGACCTCCAGTGAGGAAACCCTCCGATGAGCGCTCCCCCCTCAGACCTGCGCATGGTCGAAGTCTCGGGTGCCGAGGCCCTGTGGCTGCTGGAAAGCGGCGCGCTGGGTCGGCTGGTGTACGTCCAGCGGGAGACGGCGCTCGTGCGCCCGGCCCGGCATGTGTGGGAGTTCGGACGCCTCGTTGTGCGCACCCCGGTGCAGGCGGCCGTGGTCCCGCGGACAGCGACGTACCACGTGGAGGAGATCCGCGCCCAGACCGGCACCGGCTGGACCGTCACCGTCGCCGGACCGATCGAGGCGATCAGCGATCCCCACGAGGCGGGCCACTACCGGCGCACCCTCACCGGCTGGAGTCACGGCCCCCACGACACCCTGTTGCGTATCAAGCCGCAGACGGTGAGCGGATTCCGCCTGGCCCGCGCGGAGGCGTGATGAGTACCCGGCTCGAAGCCCTGCCCCACCGTCATGTGCTCACCCTTCCCACGCTGCCGTCCGCCGTCAGGCTCTCCCGGGAGACCGCCGAGCGCGCTCTTGCCGAGTGGGGGATAGACCTGCGCCATTCCGCCATCGGCCCCGCCCTTCTCATCCTCGGCGAGCTGGTCACCAACACCGTCCGGCACGCCGCCACGCTCTCCCCACAGATGACCGTCATCTACGCGGCCGGCGTGGACTGCCTGGCCTTCGCCGTCCACGACCGCCATCCCCACCAGCCTCAGCTGTACGGGGCGGCAACCGACACCGGGAGCGGAGGACTGGCGACGGTCATGGAACTCACCCTCGGCCTGGGCGGTACGGCCGTCGTACGCGGGGACGCGGACGGCAAGGGCAAGAGCATCTGGATCACCCTGCCCCTCTGATCCGAGCAGGAAACCGAACGGGCAGCCCATGCAAGGAAGTTGACGACAATGACCATCTAATGGGACTACACCGTCGAGCAGGACAGGACCTCGGCATCCCGCCCGTCTCCGGTCACCTGGGCCCGAACGCCTTCCGCTGCTTCGAGGGCGCCGTCGGCCGGGTCGTGGGACGCGGCACCCGCCCCTCGCCAGGCTTGATCGACTCGGACAAGGGAGCAGTAACGTATGAGTCTTCGAGTGAAGGCCATCGGCCGAGACGAGCCTCTGGCGTTCATGTGTGTGGATTCGGTGTGGCCGCTGCCGCAGGCGAGGATGGGCCGCGTGTGTGTGACGAGCGAAGTGAGATGGGGGTCCCCCCGCCCGAAGGATGGGGGAGGGCTGATGCGATGCGCCGAGGACCGGCCGGTACGGCCGCACTGCTCCGCCGGAGAGGGGACGGCACGATGACTGCCCCGCTGTACCAACTGAAGGCCGAGTTCTTCAAGACGATCGGTCACCCGGCACGCATCCGGGTCCTGGAGCTGCTGAGCGAGCGTGAGCACGCGGTGGCGGAGATGCTGCCCGAGGTGGGCATCGAGCCGGCCCACCTGTCGCAGCAGCTCGCGGTGCTGCGACGGGCGAATCTGGTGGTGACCCGCAAGGAGGGCTCCACCGTGTACTACTCGCTGACCAGTCCGCACATCGCCGAGCTGCTCCGGGTGGCCCGCACCATCCTGTCCGGCGTACTCGCCGGGCAGGCCGAACTCCTCGCCGATCTGCAGGCCGCCCAGACGCAGGCAAAACCACCGTCGTAACGACGGCCCTCAATCGGAGGCCGCCTCCCGGGAGCTGGCAACGCTCTGTGGTGCGACGGCTGCGAGATCGCGGCGGCTCACGACCCGGTATGTGACGCCGAACGGTACGGGCGCCCGGTGGTGGTCTCACCCCGGCACGCAGACGTCGTACCGGTGGATCTGGCGGTCCCCGACTGCCCGTCGGTGACTCGGCAGCCCTGCCCACCGGTTACTTAGGACCACCTTGCCGTCATGGTGGATGGCGGTTCACAGTCGAGACAAGGACCGTGGCGCGTGCAGTAGCACGTTCACGACCAGCTCGCTGGTCACCAGCAGCACCCGCGTCGGCAAACGCGGAAACCCGGAGCCCCGCCGACCTCGGCACAGGGTCCGGCCACCGCCTCACGGGCCCGTACCATCGCCTCCGGCCCGAGCGGCACCGAGACGATGTGTCGCCGCACCGGCGACGGCACATGCTGCATCGCCGCCGCGGGCCGACTGCCTCTGTGTCAGGGCCGGAACGAGTGCCCGCCCCTCACCGTGTCGGTTCCCCGGCGCGCAGCTCCTTCAGCAGCTTCTGACGGCCCGCCGCCGGCACGGAAAGGATCCGGCGCGCTGCGGCCAGCAGTTCGGCCACGTCCCCGCCGGCCAGTTCGTACACCACCGTGGAGCCGGTCCGGGTCGCAGTGACGATCCCGGAGCGGCGCAGCACCGCCGGCTGCTGCGACAGGTTCGACGGCTCGCCCTCGATCGCGGCCGGCAGGTCGTGCACCGGCCGAGTATCCGGAAGAACTCTGCCTTCGCCTCGTACGGTGGTACCGGCATCCTGCTCATTCCTCGTCCGCTCTCGCCGCCTCGGCGTCCAGCCCGTGCCAGTGGGCCAGCCGCATCATGTCGTCCAGCTCGTCCTGCGCCACCGCTACGGCGTACACGTCCTCGGCCGCCACGTCGGGATCCTGTGCGTGCAGATGGGACGGCGCACTTCAGGCCGACGCCGTCCACCGAGACGGCAGGGGGCATACAGATGGCGCTGCGCCCCGCAGCGGTCTGCCCCAGCACTTGGACCGGCGCCTCGCGGCGGTGGGCGTACGCCAGCAGTATCGACCGGTCCTTCGCAGGAGCCATCACGGGCCACGCCGTCTGCCTCGGCCTCTGCGGTAGCGATGGTCATTGGCCGAGCATGAGCGGTCGCGGATATCTCATCATCCGACTTTTCTGTGGCCCCTTCGGCCAGTACAGAAACAACAGGGCTGTCGGCGGCAGGCGCTACGTAAGGTCCGGGGGCATCGGTGAGGAGGGCGACGCCCGAGCCTCGCAGTGACAAGGAGGAGATGCCAGGGATGAGCAATGTGGAGATCTGCCTCAAAGAGATCATGACGTCGATCGAGGGCTCGTTGGGAACCGCCCTGGTCGACTACACCAGCGGTATGGCACTGGGCACTCTGGGAGGCGGCAAGGACCTCGACCTGACGGTCGCGGCGGCGGGCAACACGGACGTGATCCGCGCCAAGACCCGCACCATGGAACACCTCGGGCTCAAGGGCGAGATCGAGGACATCCTGATCACGCTCGGCAGCCAGTACCACGTCCTGAGGCCGATCAAGGGCCGTGGCGGCAACGGCTTGTTCCTCTACCTCGTGCTCGACAGGGGGAAGTCGAACCTCGCGATGGCCCGCCACCAGCTCAAGAGCGTCGAGGGCCAACTGGACGTGTAGAAAGCCGAGTGCTCCGCAACCTCGCACGCTCATGAGTTGAAGATTTCTTCAACTGGGCATATCCGGATCAGATCAATCCCATGGGCGTGCGGGGCCGGATGCACCAAAATTGGTCCGCCAGACCGCCTGCGGTGGCACGTACAGGGCCACCGCCCCCGGATGCAGCCCGTCGAATGCGGCAGGGAGCGCGATTTACCATGCAGGTCCCCCTTTACCAGGCCAAGGCCGAGTTCTTCCGGATGCTCGGACATCCGGTACGCATCCGGGTCCTGGAACTGCTGCAGAACGGCCCCGTCCCCGTACGCGAGCTGCTGAACGAGATCGAGATCGAACCGTCCAATCTCTCCCAGCAACTGGCCGTACTGCGCCGCTCGGGGATCGTGGTGTCCATCCGGGAGGGATCTACCGTCAGCTACGCCCTGGCCGGCGGCGATGTGGCCGAACTCCTGCGCTCGGCCCGTAGGATCCTGACCGAACTGATCTCCGGCCAGAGCGAGTTGCTCGCCGAACTCCAGCAGGCGGACCCCCAGCCGGCCCTCACCCCGAGCGGAGCCGACCGACGCCCCTGACTCCTTGGTGCGGGTCCTTCGACTGGCGGGAACGAGTTCGTTGCCCAACCCCCTGTACAAGACCTCCGCGAACCCTGGGAACTGCCAGAAATGCCAGGCCTAGAGCTTGCGGAGCCAGTCGTCCGCCACCCCGTGCGTGGCGCGTTCGGTGAGCCGCAGATGTGCGTCGTCGAGACGGAAGGTGAGTTGGTCGGCGACGGCAACCACGTCGTCGATCTGGCGGGTCAGGCGCACGGCGATCTCGATTTCAGTGCGGTGCTCGAGCTGCCCGGACAGCGTCACTACGCCTTCCCGCACGGTGATGTCGACGGCTTGCGGAGGCAAGGACAGGGTACCGGCAACGACCTCGTCGATCACATCACAGCGTATGTCGGCGTCCGTCCGCAGGAAGATTTACAGAAGGTCGCGGCGGGTCACCATGCCCACGAGATGTTGCTCTTCATCCACCACCGGCAGGCGTTCGATGCGGTGCCTGGCCATAGTGCGGCCTCGGCAACATCGACATCGGCATTCACCGTGACGACAGGACGGGACATCAACTGCTCTGCGGTACGAGCATGGCCCTTGGTCCTACGTTGCCGCGAAGCGGAGCTGATCCGAGGCCAGTGAAAGCGACGCGGAGGACCAGAGGGGTCGTCGGCCTCGACCTGACGGGCCAGAAGGTCCGTCTCGGAGACCACACCGATGACTCTCTCGTTGACGTCGACGACAGGAAGGCCACTGACGCCGTGCTGGTTGAGGGGGCGGGCGACCTCTTTGAAGGAAGTGTCGCAACCGGCCTTGACGACGTTGCTTGTCATCACTGCCCCGACATTGCTGCGTTTCATGTCCTTCCCCTCTTTGGTGAGGACGGGGATGTCGGACTGTCAGCCGGCCCCTGACGGCACATCGAGAGGCAGAACCCAGTCGCAACGGCGGTCCATCCAGATGGTTCAGGCATGGGCCGTCGAACTGTCGACTGAGCACGCCGGCGTCCCAGGGCGCGTGCGGTCCAACGCTTCTGGTGCCGCCGAACTCACGGCCCCGCCACAGCGTGGCGCCGCAGAGAGGAGGCGTCCATCCGTGGTGACACCCGTATCCGGCGACCGGATCTCCACCGATCCATCACGGCCTCACCATGGTCCTGCTCATCGCCCCCGTCACCATCGTGATGCGCCGTCACTTTGATCGACGACCCGCCCAACATCTGATCGCCTCCCGGCTGATCGGTCCTTCACCGGCGCCGAAGGACCGGTCCGGAACGCCAGATACGCCAGGCTCACCCGACGGCGCCGCCCAGATGTACGGCGAAGGCGGCGAGCAGCAGCACAGTGTCCTGACCCGTGATCGCCGCCCACCTGTCCTCGCTCATACGGGTCCGGCAGTGCCCTGGCCCTGGACTGTCTCCGTGGCCCCTTCCACGGAGGACACCGCCGCCGGGCGTGGCCCGGGCGGGGTACGGTGCCGGGTGATCCAGGCGGCGGCCGGCTCGGTGTAGCGGGCGGTGAGCGGTCCGAGAACCACGAGGATGAGCACGTACGCGGTGGCCAGCGGGCCGAGCGAGGGTTCGATGCCGGCGGTGACGGCGAGTCCGGCGATGACGATGGAGAACTCACCGCGGGCGACCAGGGTTCCGCCTGCGCGCCAACGGCCCTTGGTACCCACCCCGGCGCGTTTGGCAGCCCAGTAGCCGGTGGCGATCTTCGTGCCGGCGGTGACGACGGCCAGCGCGAGGGCTGGCAGGAGGACGGGCGGGATGCTGGCAGGGTCGGTGTGCAGACCGAAGAAGACGAAGAACACGGCGGCGAACAGGTCACGCAGCGGGGAGAGCAGGCCGTGCGCGCCCTCGGCGACCTCGCCGGACAGCGCGATGCCGACCAGGAACGCCCCCACCGCTGCGGAGACCTGCAACTGCTGTGCGACACCGGCGACCAGCAGGGTCAGACCCAGCACGACCAGGAGCAGCTTCTCGGGGTCGTCGCTGGAGACGAAACGGGAGATGAGCCGCTCGTAGCGCACCGCGACCACCAGGACCAGTCCGGTGGCGCCGAGGGCGATGGCCAGGGTGAGGCTGCCCGCCGGCCAGCCGGAAGTCCGGCGTCGGCGAGGGGATCGCCTGCGCGCGGCGCAGTACCGCGACGATCGAGGCGCCGGTATCGGTCCGCATCCGGGTGTCGCCGAGGACCGCCCGTTCCAGTACGAGGTCGACGACAGCTCGATCCGCTCGGCCACCAGCCCGAGGTCTGTGGTGGACAGCAGGTTCGGGCTGTGGTGGGAGGGTGCCAGCGCGTCGATCAACGACGCCGTCTCCGGCTCGGTCAGGCGCAGCGACTGCGCGCACGCGTCCGGGTCGTCGGCCCGGTAGACGTTCACTGTCCGGGTCCCGTCCCGATGCGCGATCACCGACAGCTGGCGGCGCTCCCGCGTGGTGAGGTCGTACTGGACACCGATACCCGGCAAGGGCGTGGTGCTCATCCGCGGAGCAGGCACAGCCCCTCCCTCCCTGTTCGTCGTGATGGTGGTGCGGCGCGCAGCCGAATCGATCCGGTGGTCCGCTGCGGCGGGGGCTCATGTTGCCAGCTGTGAACAGGCCGACGATTTGGGGGTCAGCACGGATGGACACGGCGTGCCGGCAGCGGTCAGGGTGGGGCGGGGCAGTGGGCCCCGCCGTAGGCCAGGGCCCTGAATGGGGCCAGTCAGTGACGGCAGGGACCGCGGAGGTGAGCATCACCGGGAAGAGAGCACACGATCATGTCGTTGTACTGGCGGATCCTCCTGCTCAACGCGGTGGTGCTTGTCGTCGCCGTCCTGCTGCTCCTGGGGCCTGTCACCGTCTCCACCCCGGTGCTGTTCGGTGAGGCGCTGGTCCTGATGGCCGGGCTGGTGGTGATGCTGATTGCCAATGCCGTCCTGCTACGGATCGGGCTCGCACCGCTGGCCCGCCTGAACCGGGCCATGGTCATCGCTGACCTCCTCAAGCCCGGCAGCCGCACGACCGTCACCGGACACGGCGAGATCGCCGAACTCACCAAGACCCCGGCGTACTGGAGGAACTCGGTCTGGTATGCGCACTCACGTCCCTCACCAACGAAATCCCCACCCACAGCGGCCTCACCGCCCGGCGGTAACTGGAGACGCCCTTGCCCGCTCTGGGGGACGAAGCCGAACTGGTCCTCTACCGCGTCGCCCAGGAGAGCCTCACCAACACCGTCCGCCACGCCCACGCCACACACGTCCGACTCACCTTGCGCCGCAGCCGCACCGGCGTGGAACTCCGCGTCCGTGACGACGGCCTGGGCCTCCGGCAAGCCGCCGAGGGCGCCGGCATCCTCGGTATGCGCGAACGGGCTCTGCTCATCGGCGCCGAACTCACCGTCGGTCCCAGCCCCGAGGGCGGTACCGACGTACGCCTCGTCGTGCCCACCCCGAACGGGAGCATCTGATCATGTCCGAGTCGCCGAAGATCCGTATCCTCCTCGCCGACGACCACGCCCTGGTCCGCCGCGGAGTCCGGTTCATCCTCGACAACGAACCTGATCTGACCGTCGTCGCCGAAGCCAGCGACGGCGCCGAAGCCGTCGACAAGGCCCGCGCCGAACAGCCCGACCTGGCCATCCTCGACATCGCCATGCCCCGTCCGACCGGCCTGCAGGCAGCGCGCGAGCTCTCCCGTCTGTGACCGGACCTGCGCATCCTCGTCCTGACCATGTACGACAACGAGCAGTACCTCTTCGAAGCCCTCAAGGCCGGTGCCGCGGGCTACGTACTCAAATCCGTTGCCGACCGCGACCTCGTCGAAGCCTGCAGCGCCGCCATGCGCGACGAACCCTTCCTCTACCCCGGGGCGATCAGCACCCTCATCCGGAACTACCTGGAACGCGCCCGGGAAGGCGACAGCCTGCCCGCCAGAGCCATCACCGACCGCGAGGAGGAAATCCTCAAACTCGTCGCCGAGGGCCACACATCCAAGGAGATCGCCGACCTGCTGTTCATCAGTGTCAAGACCGTCGAGCGCCACCGCGCCAACCTGCTGCAGAAACTCGGCCTGAAGGAGCGGCTCGAACTCACCCGCTACGCCATCCGCGCCGGGCTGATCGAACCATAGCCCCGGGCCTGTGCTCCATCCCCCGCTGGTCCACATCCAGGCACGATCCGGACGTCTCCAGCCCTGGCCGGCTCCCCATGCGTATCGACCAGCGACGAGGAAATCCGCTTCCCGCTGGGCGAGGTGAGCGACGGCTGCCGGAGCTGACCAACGAGCCCACAGCATGGTCCTGACCTGTGGTCGAGTCGAACTACGAGAAGTTGGTGAGCCTCGTGGCACCCCCGAGGAACGTCAGCCGGCGGCCGGCTGCCACCCCAGTGCGGGGCCCAGCCGGGTCGCGATGTCCGTGAGGATCTGGACGTAGTCCTCGTGCTCGAAGGTGAACGGCAGCGCGAAGGCCACCTCGTCGATCTCCTGGAACGCGACGTGCGCGTACAGGCGTTCGGCGATCTCGGCCGACGTGCCGACGAGGTCCGGCGCGAACATCAGCCGCGCCGGGCCCTGCGGGGTCGCGGTCCGCGGCAGCCGCTTCGCCGCGTACTCCTCGTACTTCGCGCGCTGCGCGGGCGAGGCACTGTCGGTGGGGATCACGACGAGCCCCTGGGAGACCCGGGCCCGCTCACCGTCCGGATGACTGTCACGGAACGCCCGGATCCCCGCGAGCTGGATCTCGGCGAAGTCCGCCGCCCCCTCGCCGCCCTCGCCCCCTTCGGCCTTCACGACGCTGCTGGTCAGGAAGTTCATCCCGTGCTCACCGGCCCACTTCGCCGACCGCGCACTCCCGCCGCCGTACCACAGCCGCCGCCCGAGCCCCGGGGAATGCGGCTGCACCCGGTCGGAGAACACCTCGAACCCCTCGACCCCGCTGAAGTCGGTGGCCGGCTTCCCGCGTACGAGGTCCAGCAGCCGCTGGACACGCTCGTAGCTGAAGTCCTCGGCGTCCGCCGTGTCGGGGTAGAGGGCGTCCTTGACCTGGTCGAAGTGCATCGGCGGGCCCACACTCATCCCCGGGTTGAGCCGGCCCCCGGACAGGATGTCGACGGTCGCCAGGTCCTCCGCGAGGCGCAGCGGGTTCTCCCAGCCCAGCGGGATGACCGCGGTGCCCAGCTCGATCCGGCTGGTGCGCTGCGACGCCGCCGCCAGGACGGCCACGGGGGAGGAGATCCCGTACTGGAGATGGCGGTGACGCAGCCACGCGCTGTCGAAGCCCAGCCGCTCACCCAGCTCGATGATCTCCAGCGTCGACTCGTGACCCGCGCGCGGGTCGTCCCCGTCGAACAGCCCGATGGTGAGAAAGCCCAGTTTGCGCAGAGGCTGTGAGGGGGACGGCACGAGCTCCTCCAACGATCGTCGTACGGACGTTCACACGCCGTCGATTGTGCCAGGCGGCCGGGTCAGCGGGATGGTCACCTCGTCCTCGACCGGCGGATCCAGCTCCTGGCTGAGCTTGCCGGTGGCGGAGAAGCAGCGCAGCCTCACCGCCTCCGGGGACACGTCGAGACGCAGGAAGCTCTTGAAGAACGGCGGGCTGTACGTCGCCGATCCGGGCGAGAAGAGCTGTGTGTACGCCTTCCGGACCGGGAGCCGGACTCGCCGCGTACGGCCGGGACGGCGGGCCGCGCCCAGCAGACCGGCGACCAGGCGGATACGCCAGGTCAGCCGCACGGACTCGCCCGAGGCGCGCGCCGGACGGATGCCCAGGCGCTCGGCGATCACGGCCGTCGCCTCGGCCTCGGAGAGGGTGAAGAAGCGCCGCAGGTGCAGCCGCCGGCCGTAGACCCTGCTGTAGAAGGCCAGCGAGTCGCCGCGCAGCGGATAGCAGCGGAAGTCGTCCTCGGAGACGTCGGCGACCGAGACACGCTTGATGGTGTGGGTGGCGTGCATGAACGCGCCGCCGCCACCCGAGACCACGTACTGGACGGTGCGGCCGTGCGCACTCACCGGGTAGCGCTGGTAGTTGTGGATGTCGCCGCCGATCGCGGCCACGAAGTTCCGCTCCGGCTCGCGCACGAGATCGTCGACCGTACCGCCGCCCTCGATCGGGCACGGGTGGTGCTCGCCGTCCACGTACAGGGGCGACCCGGTGATCAGGATCTTCGGGACCGGCCCGGCGGACACCTCCCTCAGCCAGCGGCCCTGTTCGGCGTCGAGCGTGCCCAGCAGACCGGTGTCGATGCCTATGATCCGCACGGGTCCGGCGTCGATCGCCCAGTACGGGCCGGGCTGAGCCGCCTGTTGGGCGGGAGCCGACCTCAACTTGCTTGCCTCGGCGAGGCGTTGCTCGTCGACGGCGCTCGGCCTGTGCCACAGGAGGGAGCGCAGCCAGGCCCGGGTGAGCGGGCGGGGTGCGGGGTCCGCGGGGAGGGGCGGGGCGTCGCAGAAGACGCGCATGAACCCGTTCAGGTCCTCGTACCAGTCGTGGTTGCCCGGTATCGCGTAGATGGGCGCCGGGTAGTCCTGGTAGGGGCGGAAGAACTTGGTGTTGTAGTCGTCGGTCGCGCCGACCGGGTAGATCACGTCACTGGCGAGCACGGTGAACGCCGTGTCCTGACCCACCCTCAGAAAGCCCGGTACGACGGCGTATTGGGGTGCGTCGCCCTCGCCCGTGTCGCCGATCACCATGAAGGAGAAGCGGTCCGGTTCGCTGCGCCGGACGACCTTGTCGGCGGGCGCGCCCGCGGCCGTCCGCTGCTCGGACCAACGGCTTCGGGTGCGGCCCGTCGGATCCCCGAACCAGGAGGCCAGCACGCCGTTGCGGGCCGGCCACAGTGTCCGGGGGTTGATCCACGAGAGCTTCTCGACCCGATGCGGCATCAACTCCCGGTAGGCACCCGGGTCTTCGGCGCCCCAGCCGGCGCCCTCGGCAGTGTCGCGGGACGAGTGCGCCCGTACGGAGTCAGCCCGTGAAGAGTCAAACATCGGGGCACCGTAGCAATGTCCTACAGTCGAAGATCCGTCCGGGGTGAGGTCGGGGTCCGCTGCCAGCTCGGGGTCGGCTGCTCCGCACTCTGTCTGGCCGACGGCTGCCTCGGGATCTGCCGGGTCTCCCGCGCGGGCTGCTGCCGGGGACCCTTGGCGCCCCACTCGCCGTCGCCCAGGACCAGCAGCGGATCGAACATCACCACGACCGCGGCCAGCAGCAGGAAGATGGCCGGGCCGATCAGCATCGGCAGCAGCAGCGAGGTCGGCGAGTCACCGGCCCAGGTGGTGCCGCCCGAGTCGTGCAGATGCACACTGACGGCGGCCATGCCGGTGTAGTGCATCCCGCTGACGGCCACACCCATCACCAGGCTCGCCCCGAGGCTGGTGATAAAGCCCCGGATGGAGACGGCCGCCCACAGCGCGGCCGTCGCGGCGACGACGGCGATCACCACGGAGAGAGCCACGGTCGTCGCGGCGTAGCGGATCTCGCCGTTGAGGTGGAGCGCCGCCATGCCGAGGTAGTGCATCGCGGCGACGCCGAGACCGGTGACGATGCCCGCGGCGGAGAGCGCCACGGGCGTGGCGCCGCGATAACCGACGACGAACACACCGATACCGACGACGACTATCGCCACGGCGAGACTGGTGACCGTCAGCCCGACGTCGTACCGGACCGCGGTCTCCTCGACCTGGAACCCGATCATCGCGATGAAATGCATGGTCCAGATTCCGCACCCGATGGCCGCCGCCCCCAGCGCCAGCCAACCCGGTTTCCACGAAGCCTGGTTGAGGAGTGATCTGACCACACAGCGCAGGCCGAGGGCGGCCCCCAGACAGGCCATGACAAAGGCGGCCACCGGGGTGACTAACCCGTAACTGAATCCGTCAATTGTTCCTTGCATATGCCAATTCCCCCCGAGGTGCAGCATGTTGAGGGGGGAATTCTCGCTTCAAGTGCGAGTAAAGCAAGCAGTTACCGCGAGTATCCGGTGAATTTTGTTTGACCGAAGGTCAGGGTCGGGCGGAAAAGATGAGACCCGGTCGGAACCCCTCATTCCGCTAGCGGTGCCGCCGTCTGGCCCTCCGATCGCTATGCTGCGCGACAAAGCGTTCAAACGAACATGGAGCGAACGGTATGCGCGAGCCGGTCGAACTGAGGCGGCAGCGGATCCTGGCCGCCGTGCAGGCGCGCGGTACGGCCCGGGTGACCGACCTCGCCGCCGAGCTGGAGGTCTCGGTGGTCACCGTCCGCCGGGACGTGGAGGAACTCGCCCGCGAGGGCAGGCTCCGGCGCGGCCACGGCATCGCCCGTTCCACCCTCCCCGTACCGGACGCCCCGCCCGAGCACGTCACCGCGCCGGGGGACGGCGACACCGTCGTCCTGGTCGTACCCGCCCGCCACTCCTACCTCTACGAGACCCTGCACGGCGCCCGCCCGGTCCTGGAGGAGGCCGGCGTACGCATCGCCCTGCACATCGCCCCGCAGGTCGCCGGAGCCGAACAGCCCCTGGTGGAGCGGGCGTTGGCGGACGGCGCCCGGGGCGTGCTGATCGCCCCGCGCTGGCGCACCCTCGCCGACGAGGAGGCCGACGCGAAGTGGCTGTGCGGGCTGGGCGTACCGACCGTGCTGATGGAGCGCAGGCCCCGCCCCGGCAGCGCGCTGCACGCCCTGGACTCCGTCTGCTCCGACCACTGGTACGGCGCCCATCTCGCCGTGGAGCATCTGATCGCCCTCGGCCACCGCAGGATCGTCTTCGCCACTCGCGACGACAGCCCCACCGCACGGGCCCTGCGCGCCGCCCTCACCGAGATCGCCGGGGCCCACCCGAAACTCGACGCCTGGACCCTCACCCTCAGTTCCCCCGACGCGGGCCCCGACCGCACGGCCGGCGCGGACCGTCCGGCCGTCGACCTGCCCGGTGTCCTGCGCGAACTGGACGCCACGGCCTGTGTGCTGCACGGCGACGTGGACGCCCTGATGCTGGTCCAGGAGCTGGCCGTCCACGGCGTCCGGGTGCCGGAGGACTGCTCGGTCGTCGCGTACGACGATGTCGTGGCCGCCCTCGGCAGCACCCCCCTCACCGCAGTGTCCCCGCCCAAGGGCGAGGTCGGCCGGGCCGCCGCCGAACTGCTCCTGCACCGGCTGAGGGATCCGCGAGGGGGCGTGGCGGGACCGGCGCGGCGGATCGAGTTGCTGCCGGAGCTGAAGGTGCGTGGGTCGACCCGCAGCGTGTAGCGATCGTTTGACCGCTTTATTTTCTTCTGATCGCTCTATTGACCGTTTCTGGTGGGCCGATGAGGATTCCCGTATCTCGATCGAACAGGACGGGAGGCACCCATGCCTGGTCGACAGAATCCCCGTCGACGAAGCCGTCGTTCCGTGCTCACCGCGATGGCCGCACTACCCCTGGCAGGGGCCGTGAGCGCCTGCAGCGGGGGAGCGGATTCCGCCTCGCGCGCCGGCGGCGGGAAAGTCACCCGCATCACCTTCTGGTCCGCGTTGCGCGGCAGCCAGGAGGTGGTGGACGCCTTCAACAGCACCCACGACAGCATCCAGGTCGACTACCAGCAGGTCCCGTCCGGCGGTCAGGGCGGCTACGCCAAACTCAGCAACGCCGCCCGCGCGGGCAACGCCCCCGACGTGGCCACCATCGAATACCCGCAGGTACCCGGCTTCGCCATCGACGGCGTGGCCCGCGACCTCACCCCCATGGTCAGCGACGAACTGCGCGCCAAACTGCTGCCCCAGGCCCTCGGCCTCACCACCTTCGAACAGCGCGTGTTCAGCGTCCCGTTGGACGTCGAACCGATGGTGATGCACTACCGCGCCGACCTGTTCGCCGAACACGGCTTCGAAGTGCCGGGCACCTGGGCGGAGTTCGAGGAACTGGCCCGCGCCGTCCGGCGCAAACTGCCCGGCCGGCGGCTGGTCCTCTTCCCCACGGACGGCGGCACCCAGTTCGCCGCCTACGCCTGGCAGGCCGGCGCCCAGTGGTTCGACACCGCGGGCGGCGCCTGGAACGTCTCCCTCGCCGATGCCCCCACCCGGCGCGTCGCCGCCTACTGGCAGCGCCTCATCGACGAGGACCTCGTCTTCGTGAACGCCGTCGAGAGCAGACAGTCCGACGCCCAGATCGCCGACGGCCTGGTCCTGACCCGGCTCACGGGCGCCTGGGACGCCGGTGCCCAGATGAAGGCGAGGCCCGCACAAGCCGGCCAGTGGCGGATCGCCCCGCTGCCCCAGTGGGACACCGGCCGCCCGTCCGTCGGCACTCACGGCGGCTCCACCTTCGCGGTCACCAAGGACAGCCAACACCCGGAAGCCGCCCTGGAGTTCATCGCCTGGCAGGTCTCCCACCCCGACGCGCTGCGCGCCCGCCTCTCCAGCGGCACCAGCAGCCAGTACCCGGCCGCGTCCGAGTTGGTGGCCGTGGGTCGCGAGGCGTTCGACCGCTCCTACTACGGCGGCCAGGACATCTACACCCTCTTCGAGGAGGAGGCCCACAAGATCCGCGACGGCTGGGTCTGGGGCCCCCGTTTCACCGCCACCCAGCGCGTGATGCAGGACGACTTCGCCCGCGTCGGCGGCGGCCAGGGCTCCCTCATCGACTCCGTACGGGCGGCCCAGGACGGCACGATGCCCGACCTGAAGGCCCTCGGCCTGTCGACCACGCAGCACAGCACATGAGCCCGGACCCCCGCACAGCACTTGAGCCGGACCGCCCCCGCACAGCACCAGAGCCGCCACCCGCACGACGGTATCCGAGCCGCCCGAAAGGCAGGTGACACCCCATGACCGCGACCACCCAGGCCCAGCACACCGTGCCTGCCACTGCCTCCCGCACCGCCGCCCCGGCTTCGGCCCTCCGTGCCCGCAAGGCGGCCCGCCGCCGTCAACTCGCCGCGTGCGCCGTCCTGATGGCCCCGTTCTTCGCCCTCCTGGTGACGATCTTCCTGATCCCCGTCGGCACGGCGATCTACCTGAGCTTCTTCAGCGACGACCAGCCCGGCCTCGGCTTCGGCCCCGAACGCACCATCTTCGTCGGCCTGCGCAGCTACGCCGCCGTCCTCACCGACCCGACGTTCCTGTCCGGGCTCGGCACGGTCGCCCTGTACTGCCTGATCTACATCCCCCTGATGGTGATCGGCGCGCTCGCCCTCGCCCTGCTCCTCGACTCCGGCGTCGTACGCCTGCGCGCCTGGGCCCAGCTCGCCCTGTTCCTGCCGCACGCCGTGCCCGGCATCATCGCCGCCCTCATCTGGCTGTACCTCTACACACCCGGCATCAGCCCGGTCATCGACCTGTTCGCCAAGGCCGACATCACCATCGACTTCCTCGGCATCCACACCGTGCTCCCGTCGATCGTGAACATCGCCCTGTGGAGCAACCTCGGCTACAACATGGTCGTCTTCTACGCCGCCCTCCAGGCCGTACCCCGAGAGGTCATCGAGGCGTCGGTGGTCGACGGCGCCGGGCCGGTCCGCACGGCACTCCAGGTGAAGACCCCACTCGTCCGTACCTCCATCGTGATGGTCGCGATCTTCACCCTCATCTGGGCGCTCCAGCTCTTCACCGAACCCATGCTGCTCAGCCAGTCCTCGCCGATGATCAACTCCCGCTTCTCGCCCAGCATGTACATCTACGACGCCGCCTTCACCCGCAACAACTACAGCCTGGCGGCAGCCGCCTCGGTCGTCCTGCTCGTCTGCACGATCGCCCTGTCCTACGGCGTCACCCGCTGGACCAGCCGCGCCAACACCCCCGAGGAGACGGCCCGATGAGCACCGGCGACAGCACCCTCATGCGCCCACGCCTGCTCGGCCGGGCCACGGTCAACGTGGTCGTCGCGCTCTCCGTCCTCTACACCCTGCTGCCCGTCCTGTGGCTGGTCCTCGCCGCAGGCAAGAACCGGGACGCGCTGTTCAGCAGCAACTTCCTGTCGCTCGGAGACTTCTCCTTCGTACAGAACCTGCGCGACCTGTTCGCGATGGACGACGGCCTGTACAGCCGCTGGTACGGCAACAGCCTGCTGTACGCCGTCCTCGGCGCCGGAATCGGTGCCCTGGTGAGCGTGGCCTGCGGCTACGCCTTCGACAAGTTCAGCTTCCCGCACAAGGAGAAGCTGTTCGGCCTGGTCCTGGCGGCCGTCATGGTGCCGCAGACGGTGCTCGCGCTGCCGCTGTACCTGATGGCCTCGGAGGCCGGCCTCGTCAACACCTTCTGGGCCGTGTTCATCCCCGTCCTGTTCAACCCGTTCGGCGTCTACCTCGGCCGGATCTTCAGCCAGGGCTATGTCCCCGACGAGGTCCTGGAGGCCGCCCGAGTCGACGGAGCGGGCGAACTCACCACCTACGTACGGGTGGCGCTGCGGATGCTCGGCCCCGGCCTTGTCACGGTCTTCCTCTTCCAGCTCACCGCCATCTGGAACAACTTCTTCCTGCCCATGGTGATGCTCTCCGACCAGGACCTCTATCCCGTCAGCCTGGGCCTGTACCAGTGGAACAGCTCAGCCTCCGTGTCGCCCGAGTACTACCCGGTGGTGATCATGGGCTCCCTGCTCGCCGTCATCCCGCTCATCCTCGCCTTCGCCCTGCTGCAACGCTTCTGGCGCAGCGGCCTGACGGCGGGTTCCGTCAAGTAGGCAAGCCGACGACAAATGGCCAAGCAGACGACAAGTAGGCAAACAGACATGTAGTCAAGCAGCGGTCGCCGCACCGGAGTTCCCGACCAGCAAGGAGTCCCGACCCCGAATGACCGTGTCCTCGCCGGGCCCCGGCTTCCGCCCCCGCGCGGCCCTCGCCATGTCCCCGGACGCCGCAGCCGCCGTCCTCGACCCCGCCTCGCTGACCGCCCTCGCCGCCGTCTGCGACCTCGCTCCGCTGCCCGTTCTGGACGACTTCGGCACCGAGCGGGCCCGCGAGATCCTCGCCGACGTCGACCTCCTGATCACCGGCTGGGGCTGCCCCGTACTCGACGCCGACGCCCTCGCGGCGGCGCCCCGGCTGCGGGCGGTCGTGCACACGGCGGGCAGCGTCCGCCCGCATGTCACTGACGCCTGCTGGGAGCGCGGCATCGAGGTGTCGTCGGCCGCAGCCGCGAACGCGCTACCGGTCGCCGAGTACACCCTCGCCATGATCCTGCTCACCGGCAAACACGTCCTGGAGCGGGCCCACGCGTACGCCACCACCCGGACCCGCGACGACTGGCTGCGCACCTCCCGCACGATCGGCAACTACCGTCGGACCGTGGGCATCGTCTCCGCCTCCCTGGTCGGTCGCCGGGTCATCGAACTCCTGCACCCCCACGACTTCGACATCCTCCTGTACGACCCCTACGTGACCGACGTCGATGCGGCCGAACTCGGCGTGGAGCGCGTCGAGTTGGATGCCCTGTTCGCCCGCTCCGACACGGTCAGCCTGCACACCCCACTGCTGCCCGCCACCCGGGGCCTGGTGAGCCGCGCCCTGCTCGACGCCATGCGCCCCGGTGCCGTGTTCATCAACACCGCCCGGGGAGGCGTCGTCGACCAGGACGCCCTCACCGACGCCGTCCGGGCGCGCCGCATCCGCGCCGTGCTCGACGTCACCGACCCCGAAGTCCTGCCGCCCGAGCACCCGTTGTGGACGTGCCGTGACGCTCTCCTCACCCCGCACCTCGCCGGCTCCCAGGGCAACGAGTGGCGCCGCCTTGCCGACCTCGCCGTCGGCGAGACGGAACACTGGGCCTCAGGCGCCGGATTCCGCCATCCCGTACGACGCGAAAGGCTGGCCTTCCTCGCATGAGCAGCACGACCCGCAACAGCAGCAGCGGCATCCCCTTCGAACTCCCGCCCGAGGACCGCGAGTTGAGCCCGCACACCGGCTACACGCGGGCCCACTGGGAGGCCGTGGCCGACGGACTGCTGGCCGCCGCCTGGCGCTGGAGCACCCCCGGCGGTGCCCTGCTCGACCTGCCCGGCGTCCCGTCACGCTCGGGTGTGCGCTCCGACGGGCTGGAAGGCTACGCCCGCACGTTCCTCGCCGCCGCCTTCCGTGTCGCGGGCGCGGACGGCGACGACCCGCACGGCTGGCTCGACCGGTACGCCCAGGGGCTCGAGGCGGGCACCCGCACCCCCGGCCGCGCGGACACCGAGTCCTGGCCGCTCATCCTCGACCACGACGTCCAGGGCCAGCCGATGGTCGAGTCGGCCTCAGTCGCCCTCGGCCTGCGACTGACGGCGCCCTGGCTGTGGAAACGGCTCGACTCCGCCGTACAGGACAGGGCGGAGGAGTGGCTGCGCGGCTCGCTGCGGCACACGCCGGCCCCGAACAACTGGTACCTGTTCCCCTACACGGTCGCCGGATTCCTGGAGTCGGTCGGGCGCGGCGACGCGGAAACGACGAGGGCCCGAGAGCGAGCCCGGGAACTGCTGGAGACCTGGTACCGGGGCGACGGCTGGTACGCCGACGGCGACGGCCGGGCCTTCGACCACTACAACGGCTGGGCCCTGCACCTGTACCCGGTACTGGACGCCCACCTGGGCGACGATCGTGAACTGTCGTCCCTCTACGGCCCCCGCCTGCGCGAACACCTGGACGGCTTCGCGCTGATGTTCGGCGGAGACGGCGCCCCGATCCACTTCGGCCGCTCCCTGTCGTACCGCTTCGCCGCATCGGCGGCCGTAGGCCTGGGCGCCCTCACCGGCGACACCCCGCTGACCCCCGGGACCAGCCGCCGCATCATCAGCGGCAGCCTCCGCCACTTCCTGGACCGGGGCGCCCTGACGGAGGACGGCCTGCTGACTCTGGGCTGGCACGGCCCCCACCAGGCCACCTTGCAGACCTACTCGGGCCCGGCATCCCCGTACTGGGCCTCGAAGGCCTTCGTCTCCCTGCTCGCCCCCGCCGATGCTCCACTCTGGACAGCCCGCGAGGAGCCGGCACCGGTGGAGGAAGGGGACCGGGTGCTGGCGCTGCCCGCCCCCGGCCTGCTGGTGCAGTCGACGAGCGCGGACGGGATCGTACGACTCCACAACCACGGCAGCGACCACGTCCGCCCGCACGAGGGCGAGACGGCGGCCGAGGACGACCCGCACTACGGCCGCCAGGCCTACTCGACCCACTCCGGCCCGACGGCCCCCGCCAACATCGCCGACAACCACCTCTCCGTGGAGATCGGCGGCCGGGGCAGCGTCCGCCGCCGCATCCACCCCCTGGGCGCGGGCCACGGCGACGACTGGGGCTGGGCAGCGTCCTGGCACCGCCCAGTCTTCACCGCCGGCCCGCCGATGGTGCCGGGCCTGCGGGTGGAGAGCGTCACGGTGGTACGAGGCCGCTACGAACTCCGCGTTCACCGAGTGATCGGCGCGTCTGTTGGGGCACGCGTCATGCACACCGGCTGGGCAACGGGCCCCGAGGAGACAGTGACGTCCTCGCTGTACGGCCTGCACGGCTGGAACCCGGAGACGGAGGAGACCCGCGCCCCCCAGGGCACGGCCTACACCCGCTGGGCAGTCGTCCCCCGCCTGACCGGCGAGGCATCCGGCACCACCCTGCACGTGGCCCTGGCAGCCCTGACAGCCGACCCGGACCCCCTAGTACCCGAGCAGGTGATCTCCGGAGTCGAGGTAACAGACACGACGGTGAAGGTGACCTGGGCAGGGGACGGCGTCCGCACCCAGATCACCTTCGACCCGGTGTTGGTGCAGCAGAACTAGGCGGCTCTGGACTCGCGCGGTTCCGACAACGCGCCCCATAGGGGCGCGGGGAACTGCGCGACCAGCCCCCACCGACCCGCAGCCAACAACGAACCGCTACGGCAGCAACTTGTCCAACGCCACAGCCCCCTCCTCCGCCAGCTTCCGCTCCGCCCAGGCAAGGCTGCGCGGACTGAGGTCGCGGCCCGTGGCCAGCACCAGATCCTCGGCGGAAGCCCCATGCTCGGAACCTGTGTGCAGCAGCGCGTCGGGAGTCGTGGCGTCGTCGGACGGAGAGGGCGAATCAGAGCTCTTGATCGGCATGACGTCTCCTTGCTCGACCGGACTCCCTACCACCATGCACAGCCCACGCCCCGCGCGCACCCCGCACCGGTACAGGCCCCCTATTCGTCCGCTCCGTCCAGCGGTTCGCTGGACGGTGGAACGATCCTCGCCGCAAGATCCGGCTCCCCCATCTCCGGATCGAACGGAAACATGGGCCGCCGAATCCGCCGGTGCCCCAGCCGCACCAAGTCCTGGTCAACACCACCGGGGGTCAGCGCGAGCTTCCACCCCACAGCCATGTCGAACAGCTCAGGTTCGAGATAGCCGATCTTGACGAGGACAAGATCGGCCCCGCGCGGATCGAGGTCCAGGTCGGTGAAGTCGTGCTCATGGTGGTACGGCTTGCGCAGCCGCGTGAGGATCACCCGCACGCTGCCGACCCGCAGCACGACCTCGGTCCCGGCATCCCGGTCCCCGTGCCGCACCGCGTGCACGACCCCGGTCATGGTGAGCGGCCCGGCATGCCGGTCGTCCACCTCCGCACCGGCCGTGACCGTGACGACCGCCCCGACCCCCGCCTGCACCGCTGCCTCGACGGCGGCGGGCCCGGGCACGGAGGCGTAGATCACGGTCGGACCGTCCGGGTCCTTGAACTCGGGCCGGTCCAGGACACGCCCCAGCCCCCAGGTCACGTCACCGGCCCCGCCCGCCGTCGGGTTGTCGCCGGTGTCGCTGATGAAGTACGGCCGGGCGTCCGACGCGAGCGCCTCGTCCAGACACGCGTCCAGCGACCCGGTCGGCGCGACGAACGCGAACCTGCTCCGCGCCTCCCAGAAACCGCGCGCCAGCCGCTCGGCCCCGGCGGAGACGGCGGCCTCGTCGGACCCGGTGACCACGACCGCGGCCCGGTTGCGCGGCTCGTCCGCCCACGCGTACCCGACCCAGATCGCGGCGTCCAGCACACCGTCGGCCGCCTCCACCTCGTCGACGGCCGCGTACACGCTCTTCGCGGGCTCGATACGCGTCGAGGTCTGCTCACCGGCCAGTAGCACCGGCACCGGAACCCAGGCCTTGACCGGCCGAGGGGCACCGCTGACCAGAACGTCCACCAGGTTCCGTACCGCCCGCTCCTTCGTCTCCATGTGGTCCTCGTGCGGAGCCATCCGGTAGCAGGTGATCAGATCGCTCTGGTGAGCCAGCTCGCGCGAGACGTTGCCGTGCAGATCCATGGACGTCGACACGATCACGTCAGGGCCGACGACCTCCCGGACACGGGCCAGCAGGACCGCCTCGGCATCATCCACGCCCTCCACCGTCATCGCGCCGTGGATGTCATACCAGAGGCCGTCGACGGGCCCCAACTCCCGCAAGCGGTCGATGAGTTCGTCGGAGAGCTGTGCGAACGCGGCGGCCGTCACCGTTCCGCCGGGCAGCGCCTTGCCGACCAGCGCGCCCCGCCACTCGGCCGCCTCCCGCAAGGGCTTCCCGGGAGCCAGGAACGGGTAGCGCGTGAGGACGTCCGCGCCGCGCTGCGGATGGAAGGCGGGCGCCTCGGTGCGCGCGGGGGAGAAGGTCGACGACTCGATACCGAGCCCGGCGACGGCGATCACCGGACGGGATATGGCGGTACGGGACTGAGGCATGGCTCCTCGCAGAGTTCAGGGGTGCAGAGGTTCAGGAGTGCGGGGAAGGAGAGGGCCCGGTCAGGGCCGCCAGGGCACGCGCCAGCGCCCGTTGCAGCGCGAACTGGCCCGCGCCGACCAGCCCGGCGTCGGCGCCGAGACTCGCCCGCTCGATCACCAGCTGCTCGGTCACCAGGGGATGGCAGCCCTCGTACAGCTGACTTCGCACTGCTGCCACGAACGGCTCCAGCGTCGACAGCAGACCCCCGAGATACACGGCGTCGGGGTTGAAGAAGTTGACGTTCGCCGACAGGACCGTGCCGAGATAGCGGCCCGCCCGGCGCACCGCACCGGTCGCCTCCGGATCGGCGTCCGTGGCCAGCTTGACCACGTCCTCGATGGAGTCGACCCGGGCGCCACGCTCCCGCAGGATCCGCACCAGCGCCGCACCCGACGCGACCGTCTCCAGACAGCCGGTGTTGCCGCACGAACAGGGCGTGCCGTTCTCGTTCTCGACGCGGACGTGGGTGATCTCGCCGGCCGCTCCGGTGCCGCCCCGGTACAGCCGGCCGTCGACCATGACACCGGTGCCGATGCCGGAGCCCATCTTCACCATGATCGACTGGTGCCGTTCGGCGGGCTGGACGCTGTGTTCGCCGACGGCCATGCAGTTGGCGTCGTTCTCGATCGCCGCCGGGACACCGAAGTGGTCCTCCAGCCAGGCGCGCACCGGGAACCTGTTCCAGCCGGGCATCCGGGCCGGGAGGGTGACGACCCCAGACTCGACGTCCACCGGGCCCGGCAGACACAGTCCGACGCCCCGCAGCAGCTCCCGGCCGTGCCGGGCGGCGAGCGTCTCCAGGGTCTCGGCGAGGCCGGGCAGTGCCGCCTCCGGGCCCTCGGCGGTGGCGAACGGCACCGTCGACACATCGGTGAGGCCGCCCCCGGGGAACACCACCCCGACCCGGGCATGTCGGCTGCCCAGGTCCGCCGCGACCGCGAACCCGTCGCTGCCGCCGAGCCGCAGCACCTTCCGTGGCCGCCCGCCCGTGGAGGACCGCGTGCCGTGCTCCGCGACCAGCCCGTGGGTCACCAGCTGGCCGACGGTGAACGAGATCGTCGAGGGCGCGGCGCCGAGCAGATCGGCCAGTTCGGTCCTGGTCGTCGCCTGTCCGGAGGACAGCAGTTCGAGCACGCGTTCGGCCAGCGAGGAGACACCGGAGGCGGTCCTGCGGTGCGGCACACTTTTTTCGGTCATGGGCGAAGTAACTTCCGACGACGGGGCTTCGAGTGACGAGCGTACGTCGGTGATCGCCCCCTCCGGCTTTTTCCAGAACAGCAGAAACAGGCTTTTTACAGCTGGGCGTCTGTTTCTTCGCACCCGCGAGTCGTTGACTGGCTCATCAATGGCACGTCGCCCATCGCCCATCGCCCATCACACATCGCATCTCCGGTGATCCGAGGAGAACCATGTCGTCCCCTGCTCGCATCGCGCTCGTCGCCGGTGTCATCGTCTCGGCGGGCGCGCTGCTGCTCGCAGGCTGTTCCGGCACGAGTGACACGTCGTCCGCGTCGAAGGACTCCATCAACTACGCCCTGCCCGCGAACTTCACCCCGAACTGGATCCTCCCGATCGGCACGGCCGCCCACCTCAACACCAACAACAACTCCATCGCGGCCAGCCTGTGGGAGCCCCTGGTGGCCTACGACGGCTCCACCGGCAAGCTCGCCTGGAACAAGAAGGGGTCCGTCGCCACCGCCGCCGACTTCGCGGCGGACGGAAAGAGCGTCACCATCACGCTCGGCGACCGCAGTTGGAGCGACGGCAAGCCGATCACCTCGCGGGATGTCGAGTTCTGGTTCAACCTCATCAAGGCCAACAAGGCGGAGTGGGCCGGTTACAACCCCGGCAAGGCGCCGGACAACTGGACCGCGTTCAAGACCGTCGACGCCCGGCACTTCACGATCACGTTCGACAAGGCCTACAACTCCGAGTGGATGCTGGCCAATGAACTGAACTCCACCATCACTCCGCTGCCGCAGCACGTCTGGGACAAGACCGGTGCCTCCGCCGCGGTCTCGGACGCCGACCGTACGCCCGCGGGCGCCAAGCAGGTGTGGACGTACCTCAACACGGCCGCGAAGAACATCTCCGGCTACGACAGCGACGCCCTGTGGAAGACCATCAGCGGCCCCTACTCGATCAAGTCGTTCGCCACGTCCGGGAAGGTCGTGCTCGCCGCCAACAAGAAGTACGACGGCGGTGAGAAGCCGGCCATCGCGACCGTCAACCTGCTGCCCTTCACCACGGCGGACGCCGAGAAGAACGCCCTGCGCTCCGGAAGCGTCGACTACGGCTACATCGAGGCCACCGACCTCGACCAGAAGGACAGCTTCACCGCGCAGGGCTACTCGGTGAAGCCGTGGTCCGGCTGGGCGATCACCTACATGCCGTACAACTTCAACAACCCGGCCATGGGCGCGGTGTTCAAGCAGCTCTACGCCCGCCAGGCAGTCCAGAAGTCCATCGACCAGGCCGGCCTGACGAAGGCCATCTTCAACGGCACCGCGGTGCCCGGCTACGGCCCGATCCCGCAGGCCCAGTCCTCCGACTTCCTCTCCGCCACGCAGAAGAACAACCCGTACCCCTTCTCGACGGAAGAGGCCAAGTCTCTTCTCACCGGACATGGTTGGAGCGAGCAGGGCGGAGTCATGGTCTGCACGGATGCGGGCACAGGAGCGACTCAGTGCGGTGAAGGCGTCGCCAAGGGAACGAAGTTCGAGATGCAGGTTCTGTCGCAGTCCGGCTCGACCGTGACCGACAACATGATGAGCGCGATCCAGTCGTCGTTCGCGAAGACCGGCATCAAGTTCTCCATCAAGACCGCGCCCGTCAACTCCGTGCTGGCGCAGACCCCGCAGTGCACCGCGAGCCAGGCCATCTGCAAGTGGCAGCTGTCCTTCTTCGGTACGGCGGGCAGCTGGTACTTCAATGCCTTCCCGACCGGCGACTCCCTCTTCCAGACCGGGGGCGGCTCGAACTTCGGCAACTACTCCAACCCGGACGTCGACAAGCTCATCACCGCGTCCACGACGTCCACTTCGACGCAGCCCGTCCAGGACTACAGCGCGGCGGTCGCCCAGGACCTGCCGGTGATCTGGCTGCCCGAGCCCGTCTACCAGATCTCCGTCGTCAAGAACGGTCTCGGCGGCTTCTCCCAGGACTCGCTCGCCAACTTCCACCCCGCCCAGTGGAAGTGGACCAGCTGAGGCCCCTCGCATGGACACCTTCCTCTACCTGACCCGGCGGATCCTCCAGGCGCTCGCGGTGATCCTCATCGTGACCGTGGTGGTCTTCTGCCTCCTGCACGCGCTGCCCGGGGGTCCCGCACGCGGGATCCTCGGCCCGCAGGCCACCGCCCAGCAGATCGCCGCCTTCAACCACGAACAGCGCCTCGACCAGGCACTGCCCGTCCAGTACGTCCACTACCTGGGCACCCTGCTCCACGGCGACCTCGGCACCTCGTACACCCTCAACGAATCCGTCTCCACCCTCATCGAACAGCGCCTGCCCAAGACGCTGGTCCTCACCGTCCTGTCCGCGTTCGTCGGACTGCTGCTCGCGATCCCGCTGGGCATGTGGCAGGCGGTCCGGCGCAACAAGCCCGTCGACTACGTCATCACCACGCTCGGCTTCGTCGCGTACGCCACGCCCGTGTACTTCCTCGGCCTGATCCTGGTGCTGGTCTTCACCCAACTCCTGCCCTGGTTCCCGTCCCAGGCCCCCCAGGGCGAGACCCTCGGCCAAGTCCTCTCCCAGCCCAACGCGTTGGTCCTGCCGGTCGTCGCGGGCGCCGCCTCGATGGTCGCCGTCTTCAGCCGCTACATGCGCGCCGCGACTCTGGAGAACCTCTCCGAGGACTACGTCCGCACGGCGCGGGCCGGTGGCTCACGGCAGGGTGCCATCCTGCGCCGGCACGTCTTCCGCAACTCCCTCACACCCGTCGTCGCGATGCTCGGCTACTACGTGCCCGTGCTCTTCGGCGGTGCCCTCGTCGTCGAGCAGCTCTTCAACTACCCAGGGATGGGGCTGCTGTTCTGGAGCGCGGCCCAGTCCTCCGACTACCCGGTGCTGCTCGGCTGCGTCCTCGTCATCTCCGTCGCGACGGTCGTCGGCACACTCCTCGCCGACATCGCACAGCGGCTTGTCGACCCCCGAGTGAAGGCAGGCCGAGCATGAGCGCCGTACTCCGGACGACGACCCCACCGACGGAGGCGGTCGCCGGATACCGCCTGCCTCTACGCCGGTTCGCACGCAATCGACTAGCGGTCGCCGGGCTGGTGGTGGTCGTCCTGTTCCTCCTCTTCTGCTTCGTGGGCCCGCTCCTCTACTCCACCGACCAGACCCACACCGACCTCACCCAGGTCAACCTCGCCCCGAACGGCTCCCATTGGCTCGGCACGGACGCCGTCGGCCACGACGAACTCGGCCGCCTGATGTACGGCGGGAAGGTGTCCCTCCTCGTCGGGCTCGCGGCCGGGATCCTCGCCACCGTCATCGGCACGCTGTGGGGAGCGATCGCGGGCTACGCGGGCGGCTGGATCGACGCGGTGATGATGCGGGTCGTCGACGCGGGCATCGCCATCCCGGCCCTGTTCATCCTGCTCGTCGTCTCCGCGATCACGACTCCGGACACCCTGGGCTTGATCGTCATCCTGGGCCTGGTGTCCTGGCTGGTGCCGTCCCGTCTGATCAGAGCGGAAACGCTGACCCTGAAGAACCGGGACTACGTCCTCACCCTGCGCGCCATCGGCGGCACCCACGGCCGCGCCATCGTCCGGCACATCCTGCCCAACTCGGTCTCGACGATCGTCGTCGCGGCCACCTTCCAGGTCGCCGACGCGATCCTGCTCGTCGCGTACGTCTCCTACCTCGGCCTCGGTGTCCAGCCGCCGTCGACCGACTGGGGCGGCATGCTGTCGGCCGGCCTCACCGCCGCGTACTCGGGCCGCTGGTGGCTCATCGTTCCGCCGGGCCTCGCCATCATCCTCGTCGTCTGCGCGTTCAACGCCATCGGCGACGGGCTGCGCGACGCCTTCGACATCAAGGGGCGTGGATGAACATCCTGGAGATCGAGAACCTGGACGTCACCTTCACCACGGAGACCGGCGACGTACCCGCCGTCCGCGAGGTGTCACTGCACGTCCGCCCCGGCGAAACCCTCGCCCTCGTGGGCGAGTCGGGCTCCGGCAAGTCGACGGTCGCGCTCGCGGCACTGGGTCTGTTGTCGGGCAACGCACGGGCGACGGGCCGGGTCGAGATCGGTGGAACGGACGTCGTAGGCGCGAGCGAGGGGGACCTCGCCCGCCTGCGCGGCCGTACGGCGTCGATGGTGTTCCAGGAACCCGCCACCGCCCTCGACCCGCTCACCCGGATCGGCGCCCAGATCGCCGAAGTGATACGCAACCACCGCCCCCTCTCCGCCAAGGAGGCCGCGTCGGAGGCAGTGACCCTCCTGCGCCGCGTCGGCATCCCCGACCCCGAACAGCGGGCCTCCGCCTTCCCCTTCCAGCTGTCCGGCGGGCAGCGCCAACGCGTCGTCATCGCCATGGCCATCGCCAACTCGCCCGGCCTGCTGATCGCCGACGAGCCGACCACCGCCCTCGACGTCACCGTCCAGGCCGAGATCCTCGACCTCCTGCGCGCCCTGGCCGCCGACTCCGGCACCGGCGTTCTGCTCGTCACGCACAACATGGGCGTGGTCGCGGACTTCGCCGACCGGGTCGCCGTGATGCTCCAGGGGGAGATCGTCGAGACGGGCCCGGTGGAGGAGGTGCTCCTGCGCCCCTCGCACGAGTACACGCGACGCCTGTTGTCGGCGGTACCGAGACTGACGGTCGCCGAGCCGGGAGACGTGCCTGCGGCGGCACCCGAGGCCCCCACCGACGCTGCCGTGGTCGAACTCCGGGACATCTCCGTCCACTTCGGCCGAGGTCGCCGTACCGTACGGGCCCTCCAGGACGTCTCCCTCACCGTCGCCCCCGGCGAAACCGTGGGCCTGGTCGGCGAGTCCGGCTCCGGCAAGTCGACGGCCGCCCGGGTCGCCCTGGGCCTTGTCCCGCCGACGTCCGGCTCGGTCGCCCTGTTCGGCACCGATCTCGGCCGGTCCCGGGGACGCGCAAGGCGCGCCCTGCTCGCGGGAGTCGGCGTGGTCCTCCAGGACCCGGTGGCCTCCCTTGACGCACGGATGAGCGTCGGCGAGTGCGTCGCGGAGCCGTTGCGCGTCCATCGCGGGGGCATGTCGGCGGCGGAGCGCCGGGCGCGGGTCGCCGAGGTGCTCGAACGGGTGCGGCTGCCAAGGGAGTTGGCGGGGCGCGGGCCCCGCGAGCTGTCAGGCGGGCAGCGCCAACGGGTCAGCCTCGCTCGCGCACTCGTCCTCGAACCACGGCTCCTGGTGGCCGACGAACCGACCAGCGCCCTCGACGTGAGCGTCCAGCAGACGGTCCTCGAAGTCATCACCGAACTCCAGGACGAACTGGGCTTCGCCTGCCTCTTCGTCTCCCACGACCTCGCCGTCGTCCAGCAGTTCGCACAGCGCGTGGTCGTGATGCGCGCCGGCCGGATCGAGGAACAGGGCCCGACAGCGACGACCCTCCTGCACCCGGGCACGGATTACACCCGACGCCTGATCGCCGCCGTGCCGGTGCCGGACCCGGTCCTGCAACGTCGGCGTCGTGCGGAGCGCAGGGCCGCGCTCGCCGTCGGTGGAACGGGGGCCACCGCGTGACCCTCCCCATCACCCAGGTGTACGCCGGTGTCGACATCGGCGGGACGACCACCCAGGTCGTGCTGTGCGCGCCCGACCTCACGGTGCTGGACCGGGCCGAGGTGCCCACCCCGGCGGCGGAGGGCGGGCAGGCGATGACCGATGCGGCGCTGGGTGCGCTCGCCGGCCTCCTCGCGCGGACGCCGGGCCGTCTCCTCGGGGTCGGGGTCGGTGCGGCGGGCATCGTCGACACGGATGCCGGGCGCGTGCTCGTCGCCAGCGACTCCTTCCACGGCTGGGCCGGGTTCGAGGTGACGGCGACGATCCGGGGCGCGCTCGGGGTTCCGGCGTACCTCGACAACGACGTCAACGCGTTCCTGCGGGGCGAGGCGGCGAAGGGCGCCGTGGCGGGCGTACCCCATGTGCTCGGTATGACGCTGGGCACCGGGGTCGGTGGGGCGCTGTGGCTGGACGGGGCGCTGTACGAGGGTCCGCACGGGGCCGCCGGGGAGATCGGGCACGTACCCGGCTTCGGCGACCTGCCCTGTACGTGCGGTGGCCGTGGGCATCTGGAGACGCTCGCCTCCGGGCGGGCGATCGGGCGACGGTACGGGGAACGCACCGGACGCGCCGGGCTCACGGCCGGGGCCGTCGCGGCGGCGGCGGACACGGGCGACCCCGACGCGGCCGTCGTCTACGAGGAGGCGGGAGCCGCCCTCGCCCGGGCGATCCTCATCACCGCCGGGCTGGTGGACGTCACCGCCTACGTCGTCGGCGGCGGTGTCAGCCGAGCCTGGCACCTGCTCGAACCGGCCGTCCGTAAGGCCCTCGCCGCCGAGCCGCCCGTCAGCGGACGGCCCGTCAGCGTCGTACGGGCCCGGCTCGGCAGCGACGCCGTGGCCGTCGGAGCGGCCTCCCGCGCGCGGGACGAACTCGCCCCGGACACACGGGCGTACGAGGTCGGGGAGCCGTCACTCGAATCGTGACGTGTCGCCCGCGCCCCGGCGGACGATCTCGGCCTCGCCGCTGGAGAAGTCGATGACCGTCGTCGGCTCCGTGCCGCAGTCGCCGGAGTCGACGACCGCGTCCAGGACATGGTCGAGCCGCTCCTTGATCTCCCAGCCCTGCGTCAGCGGATCCTTCTCGTCGGGGAGAAGGAGGGTGCTGGACAGGAGTGGTTCGCCCAGTTCGGCCAGCAGGGCCTGCGCGACCGTGTGGTCGGGGATGCGCACGCCCACGGTCTTCTTCTTCGGGTGCAGCAGCTTGCGCGGCACCTCACGGGTCGCCGGGAGAATGAACGTGTAGCTGCCCGGCGTGGACGCCTTCACGGCCCGGAAGACGTCGTTGTCGACCTGCACGAACTGGCCGAGCTGGGCGAAGTCCCGGCACACGAGGGTGAAGTGGTGACGGTCGTCGAGCTGCCGGATCGACCGGATACGGTCGATGCCGTCGCGGCTGCCGAGCTGACAGCCCAGCGCGAAGCAGGAGTCCGTCGGATACGCGATCAGTGCGCCGGAGCGGATGCTGTCGGCCACCTGACTGATCGTGCGGGGCTGCGGGTTGTCGGGATGGACGTCGAAGTACCTTGCCATCCACCGAGCCTATGCCCTCCGTGAGGTAAATTCCGGACCGTGATGCGGTGTGAACGTGATTGACCAGGGGAGAAGCGTCGTGGCAGGCAGCAGGGCCGACTACGGGCACGACGGCGTAGGCGCCTGGGGCAGCTGGGCGGACGAACTCCTCGACCAGCTGCGGCCGGCCGCCCGGGACATCGGCAGGGTGGCCGCCTGGCTCGCCGCGACCATCGAGGCGGAAGTCTCTCTCCGGGACGTGACCGGCACCCTCCTCGCCGGTGACCGGCTGCCCGCCGCCGACGAGCTGGTGAGGGACGTGGCCACCGGCAGAATCGCTTCTGCAGCGGTGCACACCCAGGGCCGCCACGTCCGGCTGGCCGGACTCGGCCACCCCGTCACCAAGGGCGTGCTCGCGGTGGCCCGCAGCCGGCCCTTCGACCAGCGGGCCACCGACATCGTCGCCCGCACGGTCTGGGTGCTCGAACTGCTCCTGCGGGAACGCGAGACGATCAGCGCCGAACGCCGGCTCGACCGGGCGAGGTCCGACCTGCGACTCGCCATCCTCCAGCTGCTGATGGTGGGCGACATCATCGCCGCCCGCCGGGTCGCCGCCGGCTTCTGGCCCGGCCTGTTCGACACCGACACCGCCTGCGTCTACGTCCTGGAGGGCCACGCCGGGAAACGCGACGACCTCGCCGAGGACTGCCAGGAGGCGGCGGAGGGCCACGCGCTCATCGTCCGCTGCCCGGCCGTGGACGAGCATCTGATCGTCGTGGCGCCCATCGAACGTGGCCAGGACAGGGCGGGGCCGGAGCTGCGCACCCTCGTCGGCGGACGTCCCGACACCTTCATCGGCGGCAGCGTCCGGCAGAACCTCGCCCAGACCGCCACGGCCTACGGGCAGGCCATCAGCGCCCTCGCCGTGGCCCGCTTCCGCCCGGACCGGGCCGCCGTGTACGCCGAACGCACCCACCCCGAGCGGCTGATGAACCCCCTCGCCCTGCGCGGCTGGGCGGACCGGCTGCTGAAGCCGCTCGACGACCTGCCCCACCACACCCGCGCCGAACTCCTCGCCACCACCCGCCTCGGCTTCTCGTTCACCGCCGTCAAGGCGGCGATCATCCTCGGCGTCAGCCGCAACACCGTGCGCGCCCGGATGGAACGCGTGGAAGGCATGCTCGACGCCGACTTCTCGGACCTCACCACCCGGGCAGCAGTCCAACTGGCCCTCAACACCCAGGCCGCCGTCCCGGACGAACCGCGCCCGCCCGCGACTGCGCCCGCCGGAGTGACCGAACTGCTGCGCACGGACCCGCTGCTGGCCTGGGCGGACGGTCTTCTCGGCCGCCTCACCGGGGACACCCGGGACCTGCGGCGGACCGTCCGCACCTGGATCGCCGCCGGCGGCAACGCGGAACGCACCGCACAGGTGCTCGGCATCCACGCGCAGACCGTGCGCGACCACGTACGCAGCGCGGAACCCGTCCTCGAACGCCAGCTCCTCGCCGGCGGCAGCGACCTGTACGAGGTCGTCCTCGCCCATCTGGCCCTCGGCGACCTCGACGAACCCGCCGTCGGCCGGGCGAAGCGGGACCATCCGGACGTGACCGTGCACGAGTGAGTCCTCGGCGCACAAGAGAGGGCACCGGCGAGATACACACCGCGACTCAACGCGCGTAGGTTCATCTGGACGCCGGTGCTCCGGTACGCGCGCCTCTCCGGGAGGTGTGCCCGGGCGCCGATGCCCATGACGGGTGCCCGGCCGGAAACGGCCCCCAGGACCCGCGGGTGCGGGGGTGCGGCCGGTACGGGGGTCCGGCCGTCCCGCACCCGCGGCTTTCACCCCTGTACGCCGGTTTACGCCGGATTCGGGTGGGCCGCGTGAGTAGCCGGCGGTTTCGTGGGCACTCGGCGGCCATGGACACGGCACGAGCAGCAGCAGACACGGGACAGGTACTCGCCGCATCGAGCGACGTACTCAATGTGATCGCCGCCTTCGCCGGTGGCCTGATCGTGGCGGGCCTGCTGATCTGGGCCGTCCGGTTCGGAGTGCGGGTGAAGGACGCGGAAGCGCCCCGGCCCACGCCGGACGAGCAGCCCAGGCTGCCGGAGTCCGGGGCGGTGCACGAGGAGCGGGAGCGACGCGAGCCCGACGAGGTGCCGCACACCTCGGACGAGGACGAACGGCTCAGGCCGCACAACCTCCACTCCTCCAGCACAAAACGCGGCGAGGACCAGACCCGCCCACGCTGGTCGTCCGGCAACAGCGGCTCCTTCGGCAGCGGCGGCTCGGGCAGGACGTGACGCTTCCGCCGCCCGCTGCGTGGCCCGGCTCGACATCGGCGCGCTCGTGGCGGGCTTGCCGGTAGGACGCGTACGACGGCTGCGCGCCCGGACGTGGACGCCTGGGCGTGGACAGCGCTCGGAGCGAGTCCGGGCGAACGCGTGATCGACGTCGGGGGCGGCATGGGCGCGCTCGTGGCGGGAGCCCTGGCCGCGGTGGCCAACCCGTACTCAGGGCGCAGGCTGACCGGCGCGGGGCTGGTGGTCGACGATCAGGGATCGCAGGCGTTGATCCAGGACAGCCGGACGGTGGCCTGGCCGCTGGTGCGCCTGCCGGCCCAGTCGACCGTACAGAGCGGACTGGTGACCGAGGTGCAGCGCGACCGCCTGTGCGCGGAGGTGACCGAGGCCGCGGAATGGGGGCCTTGTACATGTCGGTGACGATGTCCGCCGTGGTGGCGCACCGGCCCGTCTGACCCGTCTGACCCGTCGGCGTGCGGCCGGAGGCGGGGCGTGGTCCGCTGTGAGGCCGAGGTGTGCGACGACGGAGCCTGGGGCGGCGCGATGTGCTGGAGTGCTACGGCGGACCTGGTGGCGGGCGTGGGTATCGCCGCCGTGGGTGTGGCGGGCGTGACCGCGCTGGCGCGGGCGGGCCGAAGCCGTGATCTGCCGCTGGCCGCGCTGCCGTTGCTCCTCGGGGCCCACCAGATCGTCGAGTCCCTGGTCTGGCGGGCGGACGGCGGAACCGGCCCGGCGACCGTGGCCTGGGCCGTCATCGCCCTCCCGCTCCTGGCCCTCTGGGTACCGGCGGCCGTCCTGTGCGCGGCCCCCAGGAGCGCGAGGCCCCGCCTCCTCCTGCCGCTGGGCGCGGGCATCGCGACGAGCGTGGCACTCGCGTACAGCCTGTCGGACCACCGGGTGACGGCCCACATCCGCGGCCACACCGTCGGGTACGCCGTCGACCTGTCCCACTCCGGGCTGCTCGTCACGGGTTACCTGGTCGCCACGGTCGGCTCGCTGCTCCTCTCCGGTGACCGCCGGCTGGTGCTGTTCGGGATCCTGGCCGGTGTGGGCGCGCCGCTGTGCTGGGCGCTGTGGCGGCTGGAGTTCGTGTCCACATGGTGCGCCCTCGCCGCGCTCTGCTCCCTGGTCCTGCTGGGCTGGGCCCGGGGACGCCGCCCGCTGCCGGTGCACTGACGTGGGTGAGTTTTCTCGCCCCCGCCGCCCTTACCCGTCCCATCCTCGGGGGCTCCGCCCCCGAACCCCCGCATCGCGCTGAACGCGCTCGTCCTCAAACGCCGGACGGGCTGGGTGGTGCCGCGGCCGGCGCTGAGGTGCGGTGGGGGTGGGTGGGCGGAGAAAAGGGGTGGGCTGAGGGCAGTTGTCCTCGAAGGCCGGCCGGGGTATTTCAGCCCGTCCGGCGTTTGAGGACGAGGCCGTTCAGGCCGATAGCAGGGGTCTGGGGGCGTAGCCCCCAGGGATGGGAACGGGTAGGGGCGGCGGGGGCGAGAATCCCCCCTCCGCCACCGCAGGTGTCCGTGCTACTCGGCGCCGACGAGTGCGCGGACCTCGAACTCCTCGAACGCGGACGTCTCCTGGCGGGGCGCCAGGATCGTACCCAGCCAGCCCAGGAAGAAGCCCGCCGGGATCGAGACGATGCCGGGGTTCTGCAGCGGGAACCAGGCGAAGTCCGACGACGGATAGATGGAGGACGGGGTTGAGGAGACCACCGGCGAGAACACCACCAGCAGTACCGAGCAGACCAGCCCGCCGCACAGGCTGAGCAGCGCGCCCCGGGAGTTGAAGCGCCGCCAGAACAGGCTGTAGAGGAGCGTGGGCAGGAGGGCGGACGCGGCGATGGCGAAGGCGAGGAAGGCGAGCGTCGAGACGTTGGTCTCCCACGACAGCAGGGCCAGTCCCATCCCCAGCGCGCCGATGAGGACCGCGGCCAGCCGGGCCGCGCCCAGTTCCTCGGCCTGGGTGGCGCGCCCCTTGCGGATGACCTCGCCGTACAGGTCGTGGGCGAGGGACGAGGCCGCGGCGAGGGTGAGACCCGCCGCGACCGCGAGCAGCGTGACGAAGGCGAGGCAGGACAGCAGCGCGGTGAGCACCCCGCCGCCGATGGACTGCGCGAGCAGGAGAACGGCCGCGTCGCCCTTCGGGTCGGTGTCGACGATGGAGTCGCGGCCCACCAGGGCGGTGGCGCCCAGACCCAGAATGCCGGCCGCCAGACAGACGAAACCGACCAGACCCGCGGCCCACACGACCGAGGAGCGCAGGACGTTGGTGGAGCGCGGGGCGAGCAGCCGCATCATCACGTGGGGGAGCGCGGCGAGGCCGAGCACGATGGCCAACTGGAGGCTGAGGAAGTCGAGTTTGCTGGTGGTGCTCCCGCCGTAGCGCAGCCCGGGTTCGAGGAACCGCTGGCCGATGCCGCTGTTCTCGGTGGCGGCCTCCAGCAGCGCGTTGACGTTCCAGTCGAAGCGGTGCAGCACCATGACGGCCGTGACGGCGACACCGGAGATGAGCATCACGGCCTTGACGATCTGGATGAACGTCGCTCCGGGCATACCGCCGAGCGAGGCGTACACAATGACGATGGTGCCGATCACGACGACGCACAACGTGCGGGTGGTGGAGCTGGGGACGCCCGTGAACTGGGTCAACAGGGCGACGCTGCCCACGAGTTGGGCCACCAGATAGAGGCAGCAGATGGCCAGGGTGCAGAGGGAGAGCGCGAGCCGGACCGACCGTCCGCCCTGCGGCAGCCGCAGCGCCAGCGTGTCCCCGAGGGTGAACCTGCCCGAGTTGCGCAGCGGTTCGGCGATCACCAGGAGCACCATCATCCAGGCGACCGTGGTGCCGCACAGATACAGCAGCCCGTCGTAGCCGGTGAGGGCGACCAGTCCGGTACTGCCCAGCAGGGTCGCGGCCGAGAGGTAGTCCCCGCACATCGCAAGCCCGTTGCGCAGCGGCGACATCTCCCGGTTGCCGAGATAGAACTCGCCGACCTCGTCGCGCTGCGGCGCGATCAGCAGCGCGGCGAACAACGTGACCACGACGACCGACAGGAACAGCACGAAGGTCAACTGCCGGCTGAACGGATCGACAACACCGGCACCGATGGTCGTCGTCACCACGTACGGAACTCCCTCTTGCTCTGCGGACGGGGGCCGGCCTGCTCGGCCGTACGGTGCTGGGCGGGTCGGCGCTGCTCCAACTGGGAGCGCAGTCCCCGGGCGACCGGGTCGAAGCGGGTGCGCATCCGCCGTACATAGCGCCAGGCGGTCACCCCCATCACCACGAACTGCCCCAGTCCGAGTGCCAGCCCGAGCGTCAGATGACCGGCGAGTGGCTGATTCATGATTCCTGGCGCGAAGTTCGACAACAGGACATAGAGCAAGAATCCGCCGACGGCGAGCGCGGTCGAAACGGCCGCGAAGCGGCGGTAGTCGTTCCGCAACGTCTGAAATTCGGGATGGGCGTGTATCGTCTGCTCAGGTGTGGGTTCGGTGTATGTCGGGCTGTATGCGGGCGGCTCGTCGGGCCGCGTGAAATAATTGGACATAAACGCACCTTCTTTGCTGCATTATGTCGCGCATCCAACTCTTCCGAGCGTTGATCATCCAGCTCACCGGGGTGACGGAAAATGCCGGAGTCACGTTCTTGTGCGGACTTGGTGGGGGAATCGTGAATCCGGACGTTTCGCCGAGTGAATTCCGATGCGGAGCCCGTCGGGGGTGACTACGGGTCAGGAAGCGGATTATGGCAGCGGCGCTCCGGAACAATCAACTCGCTTTGAATTACTCCTGAGTAATGACTCATTCGCGCACTTCTTGATCACTTCGCGGCCCGGTGCAACCTGCGGAAATCCGCCGCGACGGATAAGGTCCGGACTATTCCCGCCCATTGAGGTGGCTCAAATGCGCCGTACGGGAGAGGCGTGGGGCCGCGGTGTGGAGGCCCTGTGAGGGGGAAGTCGAAGTGTGGGGAAGTGTAAGAGGGACAGGTAGAGGCGAGCGCGGAACGGCGGAGGAATGATGGATTCCACCACGACACTGATCCTGGTCGTCGCGGTCCTGGCGGTGGCCGCGCTGGCCGTGGCGGCCACCGTGCTGGTACGGCTGGTCCGCACCCGCCGGGATCTGCGCCGCGCGGGTCTGCCGACGGGCTCGCGCTGGGTCTTCTGGGGCGCGGTCGCCTACCTGGTGCTCCCGACCGACCTCGTGCCCGACCCCGTCTACCTGGACGACATTGGCGTACTCCTGCTGGCCCTGCGCTCCCTGCGTACGCAGGCACGGGAACTCGACGGCGGCCCGGCGTCGGAGTCCGCTCCGGCCGGCCGCTCGGGCAAATGAGGTGAGGGACGAGAAGGGCCCGGCTCGCGGTTACCCCGCGAGCCGGGCCCTTCTACCGTGGTCCTTCTCGGTTGCTCCTGGTCGTCGTCCCTGAGGTGTCGCTTACGCCTCGCTGGCCCGGAGCATGTCCTCGCGCTCGACGATCTTGACGCGCTCGCGGCCCTCGGGCTCGCCCAGGGCCTTCTCCGCGGCGTCCAGCTTGTACCAGCCCTCCCAGGTGGTGAAGCGGACGTTCCGCTCGCCGAGGAACGCGTCCACGGCCTCCGGGTCGGGTGAGACGGGCGTGCGGAGGCGGCCGTTCGCGTGGTCGTCCAGCAGATTGGCGACGGTCTCGTTGGCGTCGCCCTTCGTGTGCCCGATCAGGCCCACGGGGCCGCGCCGGATCCAGCCCGTGACGTACGTCGACGCGAGGTGCTCGCCGGTCTCCTCGATGACCCGGCCGCCCTCGTCGGGGACGGTGCCCGACTCGACGTCCCAGGGCAGCTTGGGCAGCTTGTCGGAGAGATAGCCCACCGCGCGGTAGACCGCGCCGAGGTCCCAGTCCTTGAACTCGCCGGTGCCCTTGACGTTGCCGGTGCCGTCGAGAGCGGTCCGCTCCGTCCGCAGACCGACGACCTTGCCGTCCTCACCGAGGATCTCGGTGGGCGACTCGAAGAAGTGCAGGAACAGTTTGTGCGGCCGGTCGCCGATGTCGCGGATCGCCCAGTTCTCCAGCGTCTTGGCGACCATGTCGGCCTGCTTGTTGCCCCGCCGGGTCGCGATCGAGCCCTCGTCGTAGTCGATGTCCTCGGGATCGACGATGACCTCGATGTTGGGGGAGTGGTCCAGCTCGCGCAGCTCCAGCGGGCTGAACTTGGCCTGCGCCGGGCCACGGCGGCCGAAGACATGGACCTCGAGCGCCTTGTTGGCCTTGAGACCCTCGTGGACGTTGGCCGGGATCTCGGTCGGCAGCAGCTCGTCCGCCGTCTTCGCCAGCACGCGCGCCACGTCGAGCGCGACGTTGCCGACCCCGAGGACCGCGACCTTCTCCGCGTCGAGCGGCCACGTACGCGGCACGTCCGGGTGTCCGTCGTACCAGGAGACGAAGTCCGCGGCGCCGTACGAGCCGTCCAGCTCGACGCCCGGTATGTCGAGCGCCCGGTCGGCCGTGGCCCCGGTGGAGAAGATCACCGCGTCGTAGAAGGCGCGCAAGTCGTCCAGGTTGATGTCGCCCGGGTAGTCGACGTTGCCGAAGAGGCGGATCTGCGGCTTGTCGAGCACCTGGTGCAGGGCGGTGACGATGCCCTTGATGCGCGGGTGGTCGGGGGCGACGCCGTACCGGATCAGACCGAAGGGGGCGGGCATCCGCTCGAAGAGGTCGATGGACACGCCGGGCTCCACGGCCACTGCGGACTTGAGCAACGCGTCGGCGGCGTAGATCCCGGCCGGGCCGGCTCCGACAATGGCCACCCGCAGAGGGCGAGGCATGATCAGGTTCCCTTCGAACGATGACAAGAGATCTTCGAAGGAAGCCTAAACTAAGGCAAGCCTAAGCTAGTACGGGGGTCCGGGTTATGGGCTCATAAGGCGGACCTATGGGGTCTGCGGGACCCCTGCTCACCCCGGTCTCCTTAGAGGTTCCTATGAATCTGCGGGGCACTTGAACGCCCGGGAGTCCGGCTGCGTATGGCACTGGGGGCATTTCCATGTCGATCCGGCCATGCAGTGCAGGAGTACTCCGTGGGACGTAACACGCGCAGACGCCCAACAGGTCCACGCCGCGCCACCTTTGCGGCGGTCGCTCTCATGCTGGGCGGAGGTGGACTGGTCGTGGGCAACGTCTACGCCTCGGCCACCGAAGGCGGCACGGGCGGTGACGCGGCCCAGCAAACGCAGTATTCGGGAGCCGCAACGATCGACTGCCCCGATGTCGGCGACCAGTTGGCGGCCGTACCGGACGAGGCGCGGCCGGAGGTCGACAGGGAACTCGCCGCCCTGGACCAGCAGACAGCCGAGGCGTATCAGCGGCTCCAGAACTCGACGCAGGAGATGCGGCAGGACAGTGGCTTCGCCGACTCCGCGATCATGAACCCGCTGAAGGAGAAGCGAACCGCGACCCTCGAACGGATCGCGATCGCCATCGACCGCGTGGGAGACCGCCCCGAGGGACTCGAGACCCTGGCGGCCTGCACACTCCGGGACTCCGGCAACCAGCCCGGGGAGGAATGGCAGGGCGGCGAAGGCCAGGACCAGAACGGCGACAGCCAGGACGGTCAGGACGGCCAGGACCAGGGCGACGGCCAAGGCGATGGCCAAGGCGACGGCCAAGGAGACGACCAGGGCGGCGAGGAAGGCCAGCAGGACGGCGGCGGCAACGGCGGTCAGGCCGGAAACGGCCCGGTCGCCGACGACTTCGCGGACATCACCACCGTCCAGCCCGCCGCGCAGACCCCGTCCCGGCAGAGCGACGCCTCCCGTGGCACCTTCACCACCAGCTGCGGTGTGAACGCGAACGGGCTGTTCAACTCGGACAACGTCATCGTGGCCCCCGGTGTCTCCAACGGCGCCCACCACTTCCACGACTACGTCGGCAACCAGTCCAACAACGCCTTCGCGAGCGACGAGGACCTGGCCGCCGCACAGACCACCTGTGTGGACCAGGGCGACAAGTCCTCCTACTTCTGGCCCGTGCTGCGCCTCCAGAACGGAACGCAGGAGCAGGACGCCAACTCTCCCGGCGGCGGCATCGAAGGCAACGCCGGTGAGATCGTCACGCCCAAGCAGGTCACGATGACGTTCGTGGGCAGCCCGCGCGGCGAGGTCGTGGCGATGCCCCGGCTGCTGCGCATCATCACCGGTGACGCCAAGGCGTTCGTCAACGGCACGGCCAACGCCAACGCCTCCTGGAGCTGCACCGGCTTCGAGGACCGGCAGCTGAAGGACAAGTACCCGCTCTGCCCGTCGGGCAGCGACGTGGTGCGCACCTTCAGGTTCCAGAGCTGCTGGGACGGCACGAACATCGACAGCGCCAACCACCGCACCCACGTGGCGTTCGCCGACGCCAACGGCAACTGCCCGACCGGCTTCCGGGCGATTCCGCAGCTGGTGCAGCGCATCGTGTACGACGTCGACGCCCCGAGCCTGCGGGACGGCGGCCGTACGACCCCGCTGTTCGCGGTCGACGCCTTCCCCGAGCAACTGCACAAGCCGGTCACGGACCACGGCGACTTCATCAACGTCTTCGACGAGAACCTGATGCGGGAGATGGTCGACTGCATCAACGCCGGACGGCGGTGCGAGGCCGGTTCCCCGAACGGCGAGGACCCGGAGAACAGCCCGTCACCGACTCCCGACCCGCCGTCCGAGGAGACCGACGAGCCGACCCCGGACCCCACGGACACCCCGGGCGACGACGAGACGGCAGAGCCTTCGCCGACTCCCTCGGTGAGCACACAGGCCCCGGACCCGGCGAGCGCCACGCCCACGCCCACTCCCACGAAGGAGCCCGTCGAAGCGGAGCCCAAGGCCTACACGTCACCGCCGGCCACCCAGCGGGCCGAGTCGGCTGTGTCGCCGACGGACGACGGCAACGACGCCGACAGCGAGGTCGGCAGCGCGGCGACCGCCGACGAGAGCAGCGGCGACGACTCCGTCGCGCAGCCCGCACCCCAGGCGGTCACCGGTGATCTCGCCGACACGGGAACCCAGTTGTGGCCGGCCGCGGTCGGAGCGGTTCTCCTGATCGCCGGCTTCCTGATGCTGCGCCGCACAAGGAAGGCATCACGATGACGGCCGTGGGCGCCTCCGCTCAGGGGCGGTAGGACTGCTGCTGGGGCGGCGTGTTCGTCGGGCCACCGGCGGCGCCGCCCTGCAGCTGCTCCGCCTGCTCCTTGGTCACCTTCTGCTCGGCACCGCAGAAGGTGCACTGGGTCTGGTACTTCGTGGAGAACGGGAACAGGGGCACGAAGAAGAGAGTGAACTTCGTGACGCGTTTCTTGAGCGTGTGTGCGGAGGGATTGCCACAGTGCCCGCAGACCAGCGTGAGTATCGCGAGCTGGTACAGGTATCCCTTGGTGCCAAAGATGATCATGTTCTCAGTCCCGTCGATGTACGTCCCTGGTAGGGCGACGGTACCTTTCCGTCAGCTCCCGGTGGGGGCCGTGAGGTCGAGAGCGATGTCGGTGATCATGTCCTCCTGGCCGCCCACCATGCCGCGTCGGCCCGCCTCGACGAGGATGGCGCGGGTGTCGAGACCGTGGCGGGTGGCGGCGACTTCGGCGTGGCGCAGGAAGCTGGAGTACACGCCCGCGTAGCCGAGGGTGAGGGTCTCACGGTCGACCCGTACCTCGCGGTCCTGGAGGGGGCGTACGAGGTCGTCGGCGGCGTCCATGAGCGGGAACAGGTCGCAGGCGTGGTCCCAGCCCATCAGGTCGGCGACCGCGACGAACGCCTCCAGGGGACAGTTGCCCGCCCCCGCGCCCTGCCCGGCGAGAGAGGCGTCGACGCGTACGGCGCCGCTCTCCACGGCGACGACCGTGTTGGCCACGCCCAGGGCGAGGTTGTGGTGGGCGTGGATGCCCAACGCCGTTGCCGGGTCGAGGACTTCGCGGTAGGCGCGGAAGCGGTCACGGACGTCGTCCATGGTGAGGCGCCCGCCGGAGTCGGTGACGTACACGCAGTGGGCGCCGTACGACTCCATCAGCTTGGCCTGGCGGGCGAGTTCGGCCGGCTCGGCCATGTGGGACATCATCAGGAACCCGGCGACGTCCATGCCCAACTCGCGTGCGGCGGCGATGTGCTGGGCGGAGATGTCGGCCTCGGTGCAGTGGGTGGCGACGCGGACACTGCGGATGCCGAGGGCGTGGGCCCGCCTGAGGTCGTGGAGCGTGCCGATGCCGGGCAGCAGCAGGGTGGTGGGCACCGCGTGCGTGGTGGCGTCCACCACGGCCTCGATCCACTCCCAGTCGGTGTGGGCGCCGACGCCGTAGTTGATGCTGGACCCGGCCAGACCGTCGCCGTGGGCGATCTCGATCGCGGCCACCCCGGCGGAGTCCAGGGCGGCGGCGATGGCGCGGGCCTGGCCGACGGTGTAGCGGTGCCGTATGGCGTGCATGCCGTCCCGCAGGGTGACGTCCTGGACGTACAGGCGGGTGGCCGTCGTGGTCGTGGCGCTCGTCGTGCTCATCGTGCGGCCCCTTCGGTGGCGCCTTGTGCGGTCATGCGGTGGGCGGTGATGCGTTGGGCGGTGCGCAGCGCGGCCGAGGTCATGATGTCGAGGTTTCCGGCGTAGGCCGGGAGGTAGTGGGCGGCGCCCTCGACCTCCAGGAAGACCGACACCTTCAGCGGGTCGGCGGCGCCCGGGGCGAGGGTGCGCAGGGGGTCGTCGGCGGCGACCCGCTCGTACTGCACCTTCTGCTTGAGCCGGTAGCCGGGCACGTACGCCTGGACGCGGCCGACCATTTCCTCCACGGACGCGGTCACGGCCTCGGTGGCGCAGTCGGAGACCAGGCAGTGCACGGTGTCCCGCATGATCAACGGGGGTTCGGCCGGGTTGAGGACGATGATCGCCTTGCCCCGGGCGGCCCCGCCGACCTGCTCGATCGCGGCGGACGTGGTCTCGGTGAACTCGTCGATGTTGGCGCGGGTGCCGGGACCGGCGGAGCGGGAGGCGATGGACGCGACGATCTCGCCGTAGTGGACCGGGGCGACCGCGCCCACGGCGGCGACGATCGGGATGGTGGCCTGGCCGCCGCAGGTGACCATGTTGACGTTCGGCGCGTCGAGGTGGGCGTCGCCGTTGACCGGCGGGACGACATACGGGCCGAGGGCGGCCGGGGTGAGGTCGACGAGGGTGCGGCCCAGCGGGCGCAGCACCGCGTCGTGGTGACGGTGGGCACCGGCGGAGGTGGCGTCGAAGACGATCTCCACGTCGGTGAACTCGTCCAGGGCGACGAGCCCCTCGACGCCCTTGTGGGTGGTGGCCACCTTCAGGCGGCGGGCGCGGGCCAGTCCGTCGGAGTCGGGGTCGATGCCGGCCATGGCGGCGATCTCCAGGGTCTCCGACAGCCGCAGCACCTTGATCATGAGGTCGGTGCCGATGTTGCCGGAGCCGATGACGGCCACTTTGGTCCTGTCGCTCACTGGCCGTCCCCCTTTTCGGTCTTCTCGGTATCGGCGAAGGCGGCCCGTACCGAGCCCAGGCCCGAGATGCGAGCCTCGAACACGTCTCCGGCGACCGCGGGGGTCATCGGGCCCAGTGCCCCGGTCAGCACCAGGTCGCCGGCGCGCAGTGGGTCGCCGCGCTCGGCGAGCGCCGAGGCCAGCCAGACCGCCGCGTTCAGCGGGCTGCCGAGGCAGTCGGCGCCGGTGCCCTCGGAGACGGTCCCGCCGTTGCGGGTCATGGTCATCGTCACGGCGCGCAGGTCCACGGCGGTGAGGGGGACGGGGGTGGCGCCGAGGACGTACAGCCCGCAGGAGGCGTTGTCGGCGACCGTGTCGAGGAGGGAGATGTCCCAGTCCCGCACCCGGCTGTCCACGATCTCCAGCGCGGGCAGCGCGAAGTCGACCGCCCGCAGCACGTCGACGACCGTGCACTCCGGGTGCGGCAGATCGCGCCCGAGCACCAGCGCGACCTCCGCCTCCACCTTGGGCTGCAGCAGCCGCCGGCGGGCACCGTGCCGCCGTCGGGCACGTACATGTCGGCGAACAGCGCCCCGAAGTCGGGCTGGTCCACGCCGAGTTGCCGCTGTACGGCGACCGAGGTCAGGCCGATCTTCCGGCCGACGATCCGGCGTCCGGCGTCCGAGCCGCGCCGGACGTTCAGCTGCTGCACGGCGTAGGCGGTCCGCAGATCGGCGCCGTCCTCGAACAGATCACGTACGGGCGGACAGGGGATGCCGGTGCGGGTGGCCTCCGCCAGCAGGTCGGCGGCCTTGAGCACGGCCGGTGACACGGGGTCCGGGTGGACGCCGTCGGGCACGGTCGACATGGATTGCCTCCAGGGGGAAGGGGAAGCGGCGGGTCGATATCGATATAGACAGCGTCCGGTCGAAGGGACAAACTTTGTTCCGTGACACGGAACAGTGCGGGCGGCAGCATGCTGGAAAAGGCCGCGCTCATCATCGAGAGCTTCCGTCCGGACGGCGGTTCTTTCCGCCTGTCGGAACTTTCGGAGCGGACGGGTCTGCCCAAGCCGACGGTGCACCGGCTGGCGGCGGATCTCGTCGGGCTGGGCTGGCTGGAGCGCTCGGGCGCCGAGTACCGGCTCGGCGCCAAGCTGTTCGAGCTGGGTTCGCTGGTGCCGCACCGGCTCGATCTGCGGGAGACGGCCCTGCCCTTCCTCCAGGATCTGTTCGAGGCGACCCACGAGACCGTCCACCTCGGAGTCCGTGAGGGCCTTGAGGTGGTCTACCTGGAGCGTATCCACGGCCACGAGGCCTCGTGGCTGCCCTCCCGAATCGGCGGCAGCCTGCCGCTGACCTGCACCGGCGTCGGCAAGGCCCTGCTGGCCTTCTCGGGTGCGGAGCTGATGGAGGAGGTGCTGTCCCGGCCGCTGCCGGGCCTGACCCCTCACTCGATCACCGATCCGGCCCGGATGCGGACGGCCCTGGAGAAGATCCGCGTCTCCGGCCTCGCCTACGAGGAGCAGGAGGCCGCGCTGGGCATGAGCTGCATCGCGGCCCCCGTGTTCGCGGGCGGCACCACGGTCGCCGCCCTGTCGGTCGCGGTCCCGCGTACCCGCTTCAGCCCGGCCCAACTGGCACCCGCCGTACGGACGGCGGCCCTCGGGCTGTCCCGGGTGCTGCGCAGGGGCGGCTGACGGCAGCCACGGGGCCTTCGGTTGGTCAGTTGGTCCCGGGCTGGGCGATCTTGAAGAAGAGTCGGGCACCGGCCCGCTGGGCGGAGTGGCGCAGCCGGACGGCGGTCGGCCGGGCCGGGGCGACGGCGGGAGCGCCGGCCAGACGCGGGAAGAGCGCCTCGGCATTGGCGCGATTGACGGCCGCGAGAGTGGCCGCATCGACGCCACTGTCCAGACCGTTGGCGAAGTACTGACCGGCGGCCGTGGGCGCGAAGGGCCAGTCGCTGCCGAACAGAACATGCCTGGGGCGGGCGAAGGCGAGCAGGGTGGGCAGCGCGGCCGGGCTGGCGGAGAGAGCGGTGTCGAAGTAGAAGCCGCGGAAGTCGTCCAGGACGTCGAGGGGACTGCGCCCTGTCGTGCCGGCGATGGCGACGGCGATGCGGTGGGAGGCGTACGGCAGGAAGCCGCCCGCATGGCTGAGGACGAACCGGATGTGCGGGTAGCGGCGTGGAACCCCGTTGCGTACGAGGAGGTAGGCGGCACGGGTGGTGTCGAGGAGGAAGTCGGCGGCGAAGGGCGGGATGCCGTCGACCGGGGGTGCCGGGAGATCCGCCGGATGGACGAAGACCACGGCGCCGTGCTCGTCGAGGACCTGCCACAGGGCGTCCTGGCCGTCGGCGCCGAGGTAGGAGCCGTTGTTGTTGGCGAGCAGGGTGACTCCGTCGGCGCCCAGCCCGGTCAGGGCGCGCTCGGCCTCCTTGGCGGACGTCCCGGCGTCGGGCATGGGCAGCGTGGCGAACCAGCCGAAGCGGTCGGGGTGTTGGGCGGCCAGGGCGGCGGAGAAGTCGTTGAGGCGCCGGGCGAGGCAGGCGGCCTCCGGCGGGTCGGTGAGGAAGCCGGTGCCGGGGGTGGAGACGGACAGGATCGCCGTGTCGGTCCCCAGCAGGTCCATCAGATCCAGGGTCGCCTCGGGGCTCCAGTCGGGCAGCGCCCGGCCGCCCGCCTCGGCGATCCCGGCCCGGGAGAGTGCGTCGCGGTAGAGGGGTGGGACGAGGTGCTGGTGGACATCGATCCTGCGGGGTGCTGTGGTCATGGTGTGCCTCATGGCTCTCGTACGGCTTGCTTGGTGCCTTCTACTTGTTGCCTTCTGCGGTGAGGCGGACCGCCGCCTCGTACACCAGGCGGGCGTGCAGCTCGAACATCGCCACCAGGTCGACGGCGTCGCCATGGACCTCCCGGCGGATGAACAGGCCGTCGGCACCGGCCACCGCGTAGGTGGTCAGGGTGTGCACGGCGGCTTCGTCCAGCTCCGGGAACAGCGCCTCGACCACTTCGGCGACCCGCTGCCGGGCGATCTCGCGGACTTGGAGGAAGACGGTGCGGCCACGGGGCTCGCTGGGCCGCCGCTCCAGGGCGAGCATCAGGCCGAGGCGCAGGAAGTCGGGCGCGTCGACCAGCGACCTCGCCACGTTCGCCGCCATCGCCGTCACCCGCTCCAGCGGTGTCCCGGTCTCCCCGCCGGGCAGGTCCAGGGCCGCCAGCCAGGTCTCGAAGCTGCGCTCGATGACCGCGGCGATCAGGTCGTCCTTGTCCTCGAAGTGCCAGTAGATCGAGCTGGCGGGCAGCCCGCACTTGGCGCTCACCGCCGCGATGGACGTGCCCTCGTACCCGCGCTCACCCGCGATCTCGACGGTGGCATCGAGGATGCGCTGCCGCGACTCCACCCCGTTCGCACGCTTTCTGCGTGCCGGCTCTGCCCTGGTCATCGCATGTGCCCTTTCCGTCGTTCCCAGCCCTTGACCCCTCAGGGTACCCAGCTTACCGTAGCGGCCATTCCAATTGGAATGACTACTACAGCAAGAGTGGCGACAGTGAGGTGGCCCGATGCGGGAGACGTACGACATAGCGGTGATCGGCTACGGGCCCACGGGGGTGACCGCCGCGAACCTGCTGGGCGCGCTGGGCCTCAGGGTGGTCGTACTGGAGCGCGACGCCGAGATCTACTCCCGGGCGCGGGCGATCTCCACGGACGAGGAGGTCATCCGGATCTGGCAGCGGACCGGACTGGCGGACCGGCTGAAGGAGGACATGCTGGCCGAGCGGCCCCTGGACTTCGTCGACGCACGGGGCCGCACTTTCCTCAGCGCCTGCCCCGCGCCGCGCGGGCACGGCCATCCGCCGCAGATGTTCATCTACCAGCCGGCGCTGGAACGGGTCCTGCGCGACGGCGTCGACCGCTACCCGAACGTGGAGATCCTGCTGCGCCACGAGTGCCTGCGCCTGGTCCAGCCCGTGGACGGGGCAGGGGTCGAGCTGACCGCGCTCGCCGCCGCGGACGACTCGGTACGACGGCTGCGCGCGCGGTACGTGATCGCGGCCGACGGCGGCTCCAGCCTCACCCGCGCCCAGCTCAACGTGGGCTACGAGGGGCGGACGTACGAGGACCGCTGGGTCGTCGTCGACACCAAGATGCTCAAGCCCTGGCCGGACCACGACCGGCTGCGCTTCCGCTGCGACCCGGCGCGCCCGGCGGTGGACTGCCCGACCCCGCTCGGGCACCACCGCTGGGAGTTCCCGATCCTGCCCGGCGACGACGAGAAGCAGCTGACCACCGACGACGCCATCCACGCGATGGTGTCCCGGTACGGGATCGGCCGGGACCAGATCAAGATCCTGCGGGCCACCGTCTACAGCCACCACGTCCGCTTCGCCGCCCGCTTCCGGGTGGGCCGGGTCTTCCTCGCCGGTGACGCCGCGCACGCCATGCCGCCGTGGATCGGCCAGGGCATGGCCGCCGGGGTACGGGACGTGGCCAACCTGTGCTGGAAACTCGCCGCCGTTCTGCGCGGCGAGCTGCCCGAGACGGTCCTCGACTCCTACGAGACCGAACGCAAGCCGCACGTCAAGGAGATCACCCGGCGGGCCGTGTTCACCGGGAAGATCATCACCGAACGGCGGCTGCCCGTCGCCAGGCTGCGGGACACGGCACTGCACGCGGTCCGCGGGCTGTCGGGCACAACCGGTCGATTCGGGTCGTCGGGTCTCAGCGGTCGGCTGGGACTGTCGCGCCTCAGCGGCCGTCTGGTGGACGCCCACTGGATACCGGCCGCCCACTACGCCAAGGGGTTTCTGGCCCACCCGCGCACCAAGGCCGCCGGGCATCAGATACCGCAGCCCTGGGTGACGGGCCCCGACGGGCGACGGGTCCGCCTCGACGACGTACTCGGCGGACGCTGGCTCCTCCTGTACGGCGGCCTGTCCACCCCGCAGCCCGCGTGGGACCGCTGCGGTGTCCCCTCGCTGGCCGTCCTGGCGGCGGGGTCGCGCCCGGCCGAGGGGGCGGTCGTCGACAGCGACGGTGTGCTGCTCGCCTGGATGGGGCGACACGGCACGGCCACCCTCGCCCTGCGCCCGGACGCCTTCGTCTACGCCGCCGCTCCCCGGGGCGCCCGACTCCCGCCGCCCCCGGCAGGTTTCGCACAGGCCCCCACCCACATCAGCCAAGGAGCGTCATGACCACACACACTGCACTCCCGCCCATGCAGGAGTCCCTGGTCGACATCGGTGGCCGGCGGATCTTCGTCGCCGAGACCGGTGACGGCCCGCCCGTCCTGCTGCTGCACGGCGGTGGCCCCGGCGCCTCCGGCGTCTCCAACTACTCAAGGAACATCGCCGAGTTGGCGAAAGAGCACCGGGTCATCGTGCCCGACCTGCCCGGCTACGGCCGCAGCACCAAGGGCGTCGACGGTACCGACCCGTTCGGACACCTCGCCACCGGCATCCGCGGCCTCCTCGACGAACTCGGCCTGGACAAGGCCCACTTGGTCGGCAACTCCTATGGCGGCGCCTGCGCCCTGCGCCTCGCCCTGGACACCCCCGACCGGGTCGAGCGCATGGTGCTGATGGGCCCCGGAGGCATCGGCACCACCCGAGCCCTGCCCACACCGGGCCTCAACAGCCTGCTCAACTACTACTCCGGGGACGGTCCTTCGCGGCCCAAGCTGGAGAAGTTCATCCGCGACTTCCTGGTCTTCAACGCCGCCGACGTGCCCGACAGCGTCATCGACGCCCGCTACGAGGCCAGCATCGATCCTGAGGTCGTGGCGGCTCCACCGCTGCGCCGTCCGTCGGGCCCGAACGCCCTGCGCACCCTGTGGAAGATGGACTTCACCCGCGACGAGCGCCTGTCCCGGCTGCCCGTCCCGACGCTGGTGCTGTGGGGAGCGGCGGACAAGGTGAACCGCCCTTCCGGCGGCCGGATGCTGGCCGACCGTATGCCCGACTGCGACCTCTACGAGGTCGCCAACACCGGGCACTGGGTCCAGTTCGAACGCGCGGAGCTGTTCAACCGTATCTGCGCCGACTTCCTGGCGGGCCGTCGATGAACGCCTTCGACAAGCCTTTCGGCAACGCCTCCGTCTTCGGCTCCGTGCGTCTGGGTCACATCGTCATCGAGACGAACCGCTTCACGGACTGGCGCCGCTTCGGCACCGACGCCATCGGCATGCACCACGACGACCTCGACACCGGCCTGACGCGCTTCCGCCTGGACGACCAGGAGTGCCGGTTCCTGCTGCGGCGCGGTCCGGCCGAGGACGTCGTCGCCACCGGCTGGCACCTCGACGACCACACCACGTTCGAACAGATCGAGGCCCGAGTCCGCGCCCATGGCGTCCCCTGCGTCGAGGGCACCGCCGAGGAGGCGAAGCAGCGCGGTGTCGAACGCTTGCTCCGCTTCCCCGGCCCCAAGGGCATCACCCAGGAGATCTCCACCAGGCCCGTCACCACATCCGAACCCCTGCGGATGCTCGCCTCCGGCTGGGTCACCGGTGACTCCGGTATGGGCCATGTCGCGATCACCTCGGCCAGACCCACCCTGATGCGCGGCTACTTCACCACCGTCTTCGACGCCCGCCTCACGGACTACATCGACGAGACGATCAGCGGTGTCAAACTCAGGATCCGCTTCCTGCGCCTCAACGAGCGCCACCACTCCATAGCCATCGCCGCCGTCCGGGGCCTGCCCATCGACCCGGTCCGCACCCGCGTGCAGCACCTCAACATCCAGGCCGCGTCTCTCGACGACCTCGCCCGCAGCTACGAGCGCGTGCACGAACTCGGCTTCGACATGGCCCTGTCGGTCGGCCGGCACACCAACGACAGGGAACTCTCCTACTACGCCCGCACCCCCTCGGGCTTCGAGTGGGAGGTCGGCTGGAACCCGATCGTGGTCGACGAGTCCACCTGGGAGCCCTCCACCCACCAGGGCATCAGCGTCTGGGGCCATCTGCCGGTCGGCCGGACCATCGTCGACAAGCTCGCCCAGTTCCGCCTGGGCGCCCGCTCCCTCGCCCGCCCGGAGAAAACCGTCCCGGCGCTCAGCGGCTCCGGCATCCCCGACGACTGACGGACTGCCTCGACTCCGGATCGCCTCAGCCTCCGAAGCGCGACGAGCCGAGCGTCACCTGGTGACCGACGAGGCCGATCTCGACGCCGTCCGCGGTGGCCCGCGCCGATGCGAAGCCGACGCCCTCCGGGAGGCCGATCCGCCAGACCAGTCCGGCCTGTTCGACACCGGGGACCGTCAGGGAAAGCTCCGTACCCTGCGCCAGGAGCGTCCCCGTGGCGTTCAACGCCGTACCGCCGACCGTGCCTGCGACCTTCACGCGTGCCGCCTGGCCGTTCGAGCCCGACGCCCGGGAGACCTCCAACGGGCCGCCGTTGCCCGCGAGCCGGGTGACCACTCCGGACAGTTCCTTGTACGAGATGGTCAGCGTGCCGGTGGCGAGGTTCGCCTCGGCGCTGCGCGCCGTCAACGACGTCACCCGCACATCACGCAGGTCCAGGTGGAGACGGTCGATGTGCAGATAGCCGCCCTGGGCGTTGTTCGTGGTGTCGATGTAGAACCGGTGCGCGGTCAGGGCCACGTGACCGAACTCTTCACCGGCCGCCTGCGTCAGGAAGGGAAAGCCCTCGATCGACACGTCCAGGTCGCCGTCGGTGGTGTTGGCGTAGCCGTACTTCTCCTTGGCGAGCCGCGTGGCCTCCTGGTCGGCGTAGTGCACCGCTATGCGGTCGGCCGCCGTGAACAGCGCGGCGAGCACCACGACCGTGATCAGCAGAACCTTCACCCATCGACGTCTCACGCCGATCCCCCATGTTGTGTCGAGCCGAGTACAGGGCGCTCACACGGAGGCCGGGGGAGACTCTAGGTCGCTGTCGACCATGAACGGACGTGCGGATGTTCAAGGCCGCGTCAAGGCGTCCGACCCGGACGGAGAAAGGGCGCCCGGTCCAACCGGGCCGGGCGCCCAGCGGCTCAGACGGCGTCCAGCTCGGCCAACTCCTCGGCGGAGAGCGTCAGTTCCGTGGCCGCCGCCGAGTCACGGATGGTCTCCGGGCGGGAGGAACCCGGGATCGGGACGACCACCGGGGACTTGGCGAGCATCCAGGCCAGGCACACGCGCTGCGGGCTGACACCGTGGGCCGCGGCGACCCGGGCGAAGGCGGCGTACGTCGAACCGAGCCCGCCGGCCCGGGAGATACCGCCGAGCGGGCTCCAGGGCAGGAACGCGATGCCCAGCTCGTCGCAGAGCCGCAGTTCCGGCTCGCTGGAGCGGAAGGCCGGGGAGAACTGGTTCTGCACGGAGACCAGACGTCCGCCGAGGATCTCGTTCGCCTGCCGGATCTGGTCCGGGTTCGCGTTGGAGATACCGGCCAGGCGAATCTTGCCCTCGTCCAGCAGGTCCCGGATCGCGCCGACCGACTCCGCGTACGGGACCTTGGGATCGGGCCGGTGGAACTGGTACAGCCCGATGGCCTCCACGCCCAGGCGGCGCAGAGAGGCCTCGCACGCCTCCTTGATGTGCTCGGGGGAGCCGTCCAGGGTCCAACTGCCGTCACCGGGACGCAGATGCCCGCCCTTGGTGGCGACCAGCACGTCCGCGCCGCGCTCATGGGTGGCGAGCGCCTTGGCGATGAGGGTCTCGTTGTGACCGACCTCGTCGGCGTCCCGGTGGTAGGCGTCCGCCGTGTCGATCAGCGTCAGGCCCGTGTCGAGCGCGGCGTGGATGGTGGCGAGGGAACGGGCCTCGTCCGGCCGGCCCTCGATCGACATGGGCATCCCGCCCAGACCGATCGCACTGATCTCCACGTCACCGATGCGTCGAGTGTCCATGTGCTCGTGACCTCTTCCGGGTCTCGCGAAGCAGAAGCAGGGGTTCGCGCTCCAGCCTCGCTCGCCGGCACCCCGAGGTCCAATAGAGGAATACGAACGCATTCAGCAGCCGGGCAGCTGAATCCCGGCGGCCGTTGAGCGGGGCAGGGCGGCTGAGCGTGCGGATCCGATGTGCTGCCGACGGACGGCAGTTGGGCGGTGCCCTACTGGGAGGGCTCGGCAGTGCTCTGCTTCCACTGGTCCCAGTGCAGGACCTGCTCGCGGGGAATCCGGCGGGCCGGCTTGAAGTCGGTGCCGATGGTGTAGGCCAGCGGGATGAACGCGGCGAGCATGATGTCGTCGTACGGAACGCCGAGCACCTCGGCCAGCTCCCGCTCCAGCGGTCCCTGCGCAGTCGTCCACACCGTTCCCAGGCCGCGGGCCCGGGCGGCCAGCATGAAACTCCACACGGCCGGCAGGATCGAGCCCCACGCCCCTGCCTGCACGGCCGCCGGTGCGTGGTCGGTGCGCCCTTCCACACCGGGGATGACGAACGCGGGTACGCGGTGGATGTTCGCGGCCAGGTGGCGCAGGCCCTCGAAGACTCGCTCGGTGGAGCCGGAGTGGTGGTTCATGCGCGACACGTCGCGCTCGGTCAGGGGCTGACCTGTGGCCAGGGGGAGGGCGCGCAGGAAGATGTCGGCCACGGCCCGCCGCTGGGCGGGTTCGGTGACGACGACGAAGTGCCAGCGCTGCCGGTTGCGGCCGGTCGGTGCCTGGGTGGCCAGGTCGACGCACTCCTCGATCAGGGAGTGCGGCACCGGGCGGTCCAGGTCGAGACGCTTGCGCACCGCGCGGGTCGTCGACAGGAGTTGGTCCGGGGTCAGGTCCAGGGTCATGGCTGCTTCCTCTGTATCGGACATCTGGGGCGGGGGCGGCACGTCGAGGGCCTTCATCTGGGCTTCAATCATCTGTGTGAAGATGATTTGTGAGCATACAAATCCAATGGGTGGTGTGCAAACAATCTGACCGCAGACGATTCTTGATACGGTTGCCGCGTGGCCGCAGCGAGCGCGAAGGAGGTGGGCCGTATGTCGCCCAGGACCGACCGGGGAACCGTCTACTTTCCGCGGCTCGCCGTGGAGCGTCCTGACATCGCCCTGTGCCGGGCCTCGACCGCCGTCGCCCGCGCCGCGGAAACCCGGGCGAACGAGTCGGGGATCGGCGTCGGACAGCATCTGGTGCTCAAGATGCTCGCCGAGGTCGGCCCCTGCTCGCAGCGCGTGCTGAGCGATGAACTGCGCATCGACCGCAGCGTCATGGTGGGCATCTGCGACGGCCTGGAAGGGGCGGGGCACGTACGACGAGAGCGGGACGCAGGCGATCGCCGCGCCTACGCCGTCACCCTCACCGACTCCGGTCGACGACTGCTCGCCCGCGCCGAGGAGGCCGTCCCCGGTTTCCTCGACGAGACCTTCAAGGCCCTCACCTCGGCCGAACGCGAGCAGCTCACGGTGCTGCTGGGCAAGCTCCTGTAGCTCCCTCGGTGCATGGCCTGCGCGATCGGTCGGGCAGGCCACCGCTGGTAAAATGAGGACACGCTTCGACATTGCCGGGGCCCGTACCGCATGGGTACGGGCCCCGGGGCGTTCCAGGCGTCAGACCAGGAAGGCTCCTCATGAACTCCGAACCGTCAGCTCCCCGACACTCCGGTGCCGGCACGCCCGAGGGGGCGACAGGCCTGCCGCCGGCCGAGTCCTTCGGGGCGCTCGGGCTGCCGCCGGAGCTGATGAGGACGATGACGGACCTCGGGGTGACGGAGCCCTTCCCGATCCAGGCGGCGACCCTGCCCAACGCACTGGCCGGCCGCGATGTCCTGGGCCGCGCCCGCACCGGCTCCGGCAAGACGCTCGCCTTCGGGCTCGCCCTGCTCGTCCGTACGGCGGGCCTGCGAGCCGAGGCGAAGCGGCCCCTCGCGCTGGTCCTGGTGCCGACCCGGGAACTCGCCCAGCAGGTGGACGACGCGCTGGCACCGTACGCGCGGACACTGAACGTACGGCTGGCGACGGTGGTCGGCGGACTGTCGATCAACAAGCAGCAGGCGCAGTTGCGGGCCGGCGTCGAGGTGCTCATCGCGACGCCGGGGCGGCTGACCGACCTGGTGTCGCGCCGGGACTGCCTTCTGAACCACGTACGGATCACCGTGCTGGACGAGGCCGACCAGATGTGCGACCTGGGCTTTCTGCCGCAGGTCTCGGAGCTCGTCGCACAGGTCCGCCCCGACGGACAGCGGCTGCTGTTCTCGGCCACGCTCGACCACAACGTCGACCAGTTGGTACGCGAGCACCTCAACGACCCGGTGCTCGCCTCGGTCGACAAGCTGGCGGGCTCGGTCACCACGATGGAGCACCACGTACTGAACATCCACGCCGCCGACAAGTACGCGACCGCGACCGAGATCGCCGCCCGGGACGGCCGCGTCCTGATGTTCCTGGACACCAAGGCCGGCGTCGACCAGTTCACCCGGCACCTGCGGGCCAGCGGCGTACGCGCCGGCGCCCTGCACAGCGGGAAGTCGCAGCCCCAACGCACGCACACGCTCGGTCAGTTCAAGGACGGCGAGATCACGGTGCTGGTGGCCACCAACGTCGCCGCGCGGGGCATCCACATCGAGGCGCTCGACCTCGTCGTCAACGTCGACCCGCCCGCCGACGCCAAGGACTACCTGCACCGCGGCGGACGTACGGCGCGCGCCGGGGAGTCCGGGAAGGTGGTCACCCTGGTCACCCCCAACCAGCGGCGCGACGTGAACCGGATGATGTCCGACGCCGGGATCCGGCCGACGGTCGCACAGGTGCGCTCCGGTGAGGAGAAGCTGACCGCCATCACCGGCGCGAAGCGCCCGCCGACCGAGACGAAGGCCGCCACAGGCAACGCTCCTTTCCGGGGCATCGGCACCCGCCCCGGCCGCCCCGCGAAGGAGTCCCGCAAGGCCGCCGAGGCCCGCAAGACGGCGGAAGCTCGCGCGGCGGCCCGGGTACGCAAGGGTCGCTGACCCCGGACGGGCCGCGCAGGTCGGTCACGGCTTGGCCCTGACGAGTCCGGCGTCGTACGCCGTGATCACGGCCTGGATGCGGTCGCGCGCACCGATCTTGGCGAGCACGCGGCCCACGTGTTTCTTGACGGTGGACTCGGTGAGGACGAGCCGCTCGGCGATCTCGCTGTTCGTCCAGCCCTGGCCGATGGCGACGAGCACCTCGCGTTCGCGGTCGCTGAGCGTCCGCAGCCGGGGGTCGACGGCCGCCGGGGCACCGGGCGGGGCGAGGACCTGATGGGCGTAGGCGTCCAGGAGCCGCCGGGTGAGGCGGGGTGCCACGACGGCGTCGCCGGTCGCGACCGCGTGGATGCCGGCGACGAGTTCCTCGGGGCGGGCGTCCTTGAGCAGGAAGCCGCTGGCGCCGGCCCGCAGCCCTTCGTACGCGTACTCGTCGAGGTCGAAGGTGGTCACGATGAGGACGCGGGTACGGCCGCCGGAGGCGATGATGCGGCGGGTGGCCTCCAGACCGTCCATGCCGGGCATCCGGATGTCCATCAGGACGACGTCGGGGCGCAGTTCCGAGGCCAGCCGGACGGCCTCGGCGCCGTGCGCGGCCTCGCCGACCGGCGTCAGGCCGGGGGTGCCCTCGATGAGCATGCGGAAGCCCATGCGCTGCAGGGGCTGGTCGTCGGCGATCAGCACGGTGGTCATGGCAGCTGCTCTCCCGGTGCCGGCGCGGCGGGCGCGGAGGGTGCGTCGAGGACGACGTCCACGAGCCAGCCGTGGCCGGTGTCGCGCGGTCCGATGGTGACGGCCCCGCTGTACATGGCGGCCCGCTGGTGGATGCCGACCACCCCGTGACCGGCGTCGCCGGTGCGCGGCGCCGGCTCCGGGGACGCCCCCGGAGGCAGGCCTGTGTCCTCGACACGTACCCGCACCCGGCCGGTGTCCACGACGGCCACGGTGACCTCGGCGCTGGAGCCCGTACCCGCGTGCTTGAGCGTGTTGGTCAGCGCCTCCTGCACGATGCGGTAGACGGTGAGCTGGACGCCGCTGGTCAGTGAGTCGAGTTCGCCCACCGTCCGGTAGGTCACCGTCAGCCCCGCCGCGCGGACCCGGGTCAGCAGGAGGTCCAGGTCCCGGATGCCGGGCTGGGGGTTGAGCGGCCGTACGTCGTCCTCCTCCTCGCGCAGGACGCCCAGCACCCTGCGGAGTTCGCCCATGGCCTGGCGGCCGGTGTCGCCGAGGATGCGCAGCGCCTCGGCCGACTGTTCGCCCCGGTTGGTGGCGAGGGTGGCGGCGCCGTCGGCGACGCTGACCATGACGGAGAGGTTGTGGCCGACGATGTCGTGCATCTCGCGCGCGACCCGGGAACGCTCGGCGGCGGCGGTCAGCCGGACGCGTTGGTCGCGCTCGATCTCCAGGCGTGCGGCGCGGTCCTCCAGGGCCGCCAGGTACATCCGGCGGATCCGGAGGGTCAGACCGACGGCGATGGCCGCCGTCGCGGTCCCCAGCAGGAAGAACATGGCGAGCAGCGGAGGCTCGACGGGCACCAGGACGAACACCGCCAGAGCGACCTCGACGCCGGTCACCGCGGCGGCCCAGCCCAGTTTCCGCAACGAGCCGTGCAGGGCCAGCGTGTACAGGGCGACGAGGGTGCTGAGTCCGGCCTGTTGCCAGATGCCCAGGGACCACTGGACGAGGGACACCAGCGCGATCACGAAGTACGTGACGGCCGGGGCTCTGCGCCGCCACCACAGGGGCACGACGAGCGCGACGGCGAAGGCGAGCAGGACGACGGTCGGGTGGTCGCCGTTCCGGGCCGTCTCCTCGAAGGGACCGTTTCTCTCGTCGGAGAACACGTCGGGCACGCTGGTGAGGGCGACGAACAGCACCACCGCGGTGTCCAGCAGCCACGGATGCCGCCGGTCCAACCGCTGCCGACGGCTCTGGTCGCGCAACAGGCGGCCCAGCAGCGGATGCGTCCAGGCGGCGTCGAACCCGGAGGACGGCGCAGCCGCCGCCCCCTGGTCCGGGTGCGCGGCGGCTGCCTTCCGCTCGGGGCTCATGACCCTCATTGTCCTCGGCCCGTGGTTCACGCGTCGCTGCGGACCAGCCGGTAGGCCGCCCCGGCGAGGGTCAGCGCCACCCAGCCGGCGAAGACGGCGAGTCCCGCGCCGGGGGAGAGGGCGTCGGAGGACTGGTGCAGGGCGTAGACGGCCGAGCCCGCGTTGCCGGGGAAGTAGGGGTTGATGCTGTCGTACAGGGAGTCGGGCAGCAGCGAGGCCAGACCGGGCAGGATGAGCAGGATGCCGACCAGGGCCGCGATGGCTCCGGCGGAGGAGCGCAGCAGCATGCCCAGGGCCACGCCGAACACCGCGACCAGGCCGAGATAGACACCGGCTCCGGCCAGGCTGCGCAGCACCCCGTCGTCGCCGATGGACAGGGCGATCTTCTCGCCGTCGAGTCCGAGGGTGCCCAGCTGGAAGGCGGCCAGGGCGGCGACGCCGGTGAGGACCAGGGCGACGGGGCCGATCACGGCGCTCTTCGCCCACAGGACGGGCAGGCGGCGCGGCACCGCGGCGAGCGTGGAGCGGATCATGCCGGTGCTGTACTCGCCCGCCGCCAGCAGCACCCCGAGCACGCCCACGGCCAGCGACGCGAAGGTGACGCCGGTCAGCGCCAGGCTGACCGCGTCGCTCGTGCCGCCGGAGCCCGGGCCGGGCGGCCCGTCGGTCCCCACGGCGTCCGGACTGTAGGTGGCGGAGGCGATCGCCCCGAAGGCGACCAGCAGGACCAGGGCGACGCCCAGGGTGATCCAACTGGAGCGCAGCGACCAGAACTTGGCCCACTCCGAACGCAGCACCCGGCGCCCGGTCACCTTGTGCACAGTCGTGCGGGCCGGAACCGCGGAAAGAGCGTCGGAAAGGGTGTCGGCAGTCATCAGGCGGCCTTTCGGACGGTGTCGGCGGGGGCGCTCTGGTACTCGACCGAGTCCTGGGTGAGGGCCATGAAGGCCTCCTCCAAGGAGACTGACTGCGCGGTGAGTTCGTACAGCGGCACCCCGTGCCGGGCGGCGATCGCCCCGATCTCCCGGGCGTCCCGGCCGGACACCAGCAACTCCTCGGCGGAGGAGGAACTGATGGTGACATCGGGGCCCGCCAGCAGCGAACGCAGCTTCGTCGCCTCGGTGGTGGCGACCTTCACGCCTCCGCCGCCCGCCTCCCGGGTGAAGTCGTCGACCGTGGTGTCCGCGAGGAGCCGGCCACGGCCGATGATCACCAGGTGGTCGGCGATCAGCGCCGTCTCGCTCATCAGGTGCGAGGAGAGCATCACCGCCCGGCCCTCGTCGGCGAGGCCGCGCAGCAGGTTGCGCACCCACAGCACGCCCTCCGGGTCGAGGCCGTTGACCGGTTCGTCGAGCATGACGATCGCCGGGTCGGCGAGCAGCGCCGAGGCGATGCCGAGCCGCTGGCCCATACCGAGCGAGAAGGCGCCCACCCGCTTGCCGGCCACGCTGGTCAGCCCCGCCAGCTCGATGACCTCGTCCACCCGACGGCGGGCGATGCCATGGGTGTGGGCCAGCGCCATCAGATGGTTGAACGCCGTACGCCCCGGGTGGACGGACTTGGCCTCAAGGAGGGAACCGATCTCGTGCAGGGGCGCCGCGTGCTTCGCGTACGAGCGTCCGTTGACCGTGACCGAGCCGCCGGTGGGGGAGTCCAGCCCGATGATCATGCGCATGGTCGTGGACTTGCCCGCCCCGTTGGGACCCAGGAAGCCGGTCACCTCGCCCGGTTTGACGCTGAAGCTCAAGTGGTCGACGACCGTCTTGTCGCCGTACCGCTTCGTCAGCTCACGCGCTTCGATCATGGAAGTGGCCTTTCCTGCCGCGAACACGGCCGCGGATAACAGCGCGGCCTCTGACATCGAAGCTACGAGAACGGCAGGTCCCGGCCGTGGGACCACAGGGGACACTTCGGTTGCCGGGTGGTACCCCGGTACCACTGGCGTGTCCTTCGCAGGCGGTACGGCGAGGCAGGGAGGCGGCGGGTCAGCCCTTGGCGGCGCGAACGACGTCCGCCAGGGGTGTGGCGGGTCGGCCGGTGAGGAGAGGCACCGTGTCGCTGACGCCGTCGAGCTGTCCGGCCGCGATGGCCGTGTACGTGGACACCCAGGCGTCGAGCTGCCACGGCGGCGCCCCGTAGGAGGCACGGGAGGCGTACGCCTCCTCGACCGTCTCGGGCTGGTAGGTGATGCTGCGGCCGAGCACCTCGGACACGATGCGGGCGGCGTCGTCCAAGGTCAGGGACTCCGGCCCCGTCAGGTCGTAGACGGCACCGGCGTGGTCGCCAGGACGCGTCAGGACCGCGGTCGCGGCGTCGGCGATGTCGTCCTGCGAGACGAAGGCGGCCCGCCCCTGCCCGGCCGGACCACGGATGACACCGTCCTCACCCGCCAGTTCGGGGACGAACTCCGCGTACATGTTGTCGCGCAGGAAGGTGTACGCCATCCCGCTGGCGCGGATGTGCTCCTCGGTGTGGAAGTGGTCGCGGGCCAGCGTGAACGTCGCATCCGGCGCGGCGCCGAAGAACGACACGTACACCAGGTGCTCGACACCGGCCTGCGCCACGCTGTCCACAAAGGCCTTGTGCTGGTCGAGCCGGTCGGCGCTCTCGGAGGCGGACACCATGAACACCGTCTTCGCACCGCGCAGTCCACGCACGACGGCGTCGTGATCGCCGAAACCGCCGCGGATCGCCGTGGCACGTGGGAGATCCGGTGCGCGCTCGGGGTTGCGCACCAACAGCCGCTGCGCGACGCCCCGCTGGGCCAGGCGGCGGGCGACACGTCCGCCGAGGCGTCCCGTGGCCCCGGTGACCACCAGCGCCGATGCGGAGAGTTCGGTGGGTAGTTCGGTCATGGGTGGCATCACTTCCGGTTGGGTCGGGGTGAGCGGCTCGGGCGGGAGATCGCGCCGGGTGTATTGAATCCGGCGCGGATCCGCGGGACGAGCAGGCCGCCACCGCTGGGCGCGTTGCCGTCCTCCGCCGACAGTCTGCCGAGCGGCCGTCAGAGGGCGAACGCCTCCGTCAGACGCACGTTGTAGCCGTCCTCCTCCATCAGGACGACGGTCACCCCGAAGGGGGAGGGATGGTCGATCTCGAGCGGGACGAAGGAGTAGTCGACCGCGGCCCGGACCGGCGGGATCAGTTCGCCGTCCGGCTCGGGCGCGGGTGCGAGCAGCCACTGCGGCTCGACCGCGGCCGGGTCCTCGGGGGAGTGGGCGAGGGCCTGCTCGGCGTACGGGAACCGGTGCAGGGTGTGGCCGTCCTTCGTGGCGTGCACCAGGTTCAGGCACGGCGCCGGGCCGGTGACCGGCGACTCGCACAGGGCGGCGACGTCCTGGGTCTCCCAGGCGAGGACGACCTCGTCGGCGCCGGCCGCCGCGGCGATGTTCGACAGCTGGGCGATGCCGGTGAGCGCGTCCTTGCCGGGCTCGACGGGACGCAGCCAGATCAGGCCGACCAGTTCACCACGGACCAGCGGCATGATGACCGGACGGGGCACCGCCCCCTCGGCCAGACCCGCGGTGTACGCGTTCCTCATCGATGCGGCCAGTGTGTCCCAGGTCTGCGTGTCCACGAACTTCCTCTCACCCACAGCACGTTCACGACTCGGGCGACCCTGTCACGGCAGCCGCCGTCGACGCCAACTCGGACGGGACCAGCGGCAGGAGCGGCCGGTCCGGGAGGGTCCGTGGCACGCGCTCCAGGATGCCGCCCGCGAACACGTCGTACAGCGGCAGCGTCTCCAGATGCACGTAACCGATGTGGCAGTCGCACACCTCCAGCGGACAGGCCCGTGGGCCGAGAGCGGCACGGTACGAGCCGTCGTACAGATTTCCCAGCTCCGTACGGACGAAATGGCAGCGGCGCACCGTGCCCTCGCCGTCCACCGAGAGCACCGACTCGCCGGTGCGGCACGGCAGGCCCGCCGAGCGGTGCGGGTGGCGGCTGAACGGGAAGAGCGGGTCCAGCGCCGTCCACGGGCCGGCCTCCTCGTCCGTGTAGGTGTGCCCTTCGGCGGCGTTCACCCACAGATAGACATGCTCCGGCAGCTCCGCGCGCAGCCGTCGCGCGTGCTCCAGATGGTCCGGTACGCCGACGATGCCGACGCTGAAACGGACCCCGAGGGCGGACAGCTCGTACGTCTTGGCCAGGAACCGTTCGTACGGCGTCTGCCCGGGATGGTAGGTGCACCACAGGGCGACGGTGTCGCGGTCCGCGTCCGCCAGCCAGTCGGTGCGGCAGCTCAGGTTGGTCTGGATGGCGACCCGCCGTATGTGCGGCTGGTGCGAGAGGTCGACGAGCGCGCGCCGGTACCAGGAGCGGACCAGCCCCTCGCCCCACGGGGTGAAGAGCACCGACAGCCGGTCCTCCCGCTGCTCGCGCGCCCACCCGGTGAACCCTTCGAGTGCCGCACGGTCGGCGCGCAGTTGGGCCGTGCTGTCGCGTCGCTTGGCGAACGGGCAGTAGGGACAGTCGTAGTCGCAGGAGGAGAGCGGCCCGCGGTACAGCAGCGTCAGATCCACGGAACCCCGCTCACTTCGTCTCGTAGGCGGCCATGGCGGCGCGCACGTCCGGTGAGAAGAAGTCGGGCCCGATGGCGTCGGAGTGGGCCAACCCTTCGGCGGACAGCCGTAGTTGTCCTTCCCGACCGTCGTCGAGCCAGCCACGGGCCGCGAGGGTGTCCAGCTCGGCGGGGAAGTCGTCGTACGGGTCGGAGCCGAACCGGAGCCGGTACTCCGCGACGGGCATGCCCTGGGCCTGGAGCAGCGACTGCAGCAGATGCCGGCGCCGCGCCTCGTCCTCGTCGACCCAACGCCCGTGCAGCGCATGCGAGAAGTCGACGGTGGCGGTGTAGTCGTCGATGATGCCGCGTATCTCGCCCATCGACACGGCGTAGTCGAAGGAGTAGTGCAGCCGGGAGGTGTACGAACGGGCGCCGCAGCCCAGGCCGATCATGCCGTCGGTCTGGCAGGCGTAGTCGTCCGGGCCCTGCGGCGGCGCGTCCGAGCGCCGGAACATCCGCATCGACACCTGCTCGTAGCCCTGGGAGAGAAGATGGTCCCGCCCCTCCCGGTAGCGGCGCAGGCGCTGTTCGTCCCACTCCCGGTCGGCCGCCGCCGGGTCGACTCGGCGGCCGAGACCGGTGAGCGGGCGGATGTAGAGGGGGTACAGATAGATCTCCTCGGGGCGCCAGGCCAGGGCCGCGTCGAGGGAGTAGCGCCAACTGGCCGCGGTCTGGCCGTCGATGCCGTAGATCAGGTCGATGTTGAGGACGGGCACGGCGGCCTCGCGGATGCGGGCGAGCGCCGCCTCGACGTCGGACCTGTGCTGCGGGCGTACGGCGGCCCGCGCCTCCTCCTCGACGAAGCTCTGCACACCGAGGCTGAGGCGGGTGGTGCCCCGCTCCGCCAGCACCGCCAGCCGGTCGGCCGTGGCCGTCGACGGCGACGCCTCCACGGACAACGGGACGGCCCGCAGATCCACCCCCATCTCCCGCTCGGCGATGTCGCACAGCCGCTCCAGCTCCGTGGCCTCCAGGAAGGTCGGAGTGCCGCCGCCGAAGGCCGCGTTGGCGAACCGCGGGGGCTCCGCGTCGCCCAACGCCTCGCGGACGGCGGCTGCCTGGCGCTGTACGGCGTCCAGATAACGGCCCGTGAGCCCGTCGGGCGCGCCGATGCGCGTGAACAGGTTGCAGAAGCCGCAGCGGATCTCGCAGAACGGGATGTGCAGATAGAGCGACAGCGCCTGCCGGGACTCGCCTGCCCACAGGTCCGCGAGCCGGGGCGCCAGTTGGGGCTCGGGGGCGAGCTCCCGGTAGGCGGTCTTGTGCGGGTACGCGTACGTATAGCTCTGGTAGGGGCGAGGTGAGCGGACTGAGGTGTCCGGTGCGGTGACGGTCATACGGACGGCTCCAGGAAGAAGTGGCCGTAGGGCACGGTCCACACGGATTCGTGGCCGAGGCGGTGGCCGGTGTAGCCGTCGTCCCCGTAGGCGGTGCCGTGGTCGGAGCAGACGATGGCGAAGCAGCGGCGGCGCGAACTCATCGCCGCGAACAGCCGCCCGACGTGACGGTCGATGTACTCCAGCGCGGCGGCATGGGTGAGTCGGTTGTCGCCCGCCTCACGGGTCGCGCCGGGGAGGTGGAACCAGTTCGGCTGGTGCAGCGCGGAGGCGTTCAGGAAGAGGAACAGCCGCTGTTCGGGCGGCAGTTCGGACACCGTCTTCTCGGCGCGTGCCACCTGCGCCTCGAAGGAGGTCGGGGAGGCCACGGAGAACTCCGGCTCCCAGTGACTCTCCTGGAAGAACCCGGGCAGTACGTCGCCCAGGGCGCCCTGCTTGTTGAAGAAGCCGACGCCGCCGATGCACACCGTGCGGTACCCGTGCGCGGCCAGGCCGGACACGAGATCCGGGGTGTCGAAGACATACGTACCGTCCGCCGTCGTCTCGCTGCCCGCGAACCTGGCCGCGAACAGACGCGGATGCGGCCCGGGTCCGGCCGGGGTGGGCAGGAAGCCCGCGAACATCGCCTGGTGGGAGGCGTACGTGAAACTCCCGGGCGCGTGCCGCTTCTCCCAGACGCCGCCCGGCAGACGCGCGGTCAGGTGGGGCAGCCGTCCGGCGGCGGCGAGTTCGACGGCCACGTCGTGACGGAGGGTGTCCAGGGTGAGGAGGAGCAGGTCGTCACGGCCCACCACCTCGTTCATGTCCGGCCCGGCGGCCGGGGTGGGAGAGGGCTCAGACGGTGGCATGGGCGGTCCTCGGCAGTGAGAAGGAAGGAGCCGCAGCGACCTGCGCGGCGTACGTGTCCAGGCCCTCCGCCCCGCTGCCCGGCAGACCGGTCAGACGGGGGAGCAGGTCGCCGAAGGCGTTGACCTCGCCGACGGCGAAGCGGCGCCAGCCGACGGCCGGCAGCAGGTCGACGCCGACGCACAGGGTGCCGGGGAAGCAGGCCGCGGCCCGCTCGCCGGCTTCGAGGGCCGTGGCCCACCGGTCACCGGCCAGCGCCCGCACGGCCGCCAGGTCGCCGCGCGTCCCGCCGAGATGCAGATTGGTCAGCGGGGAACGGCTGGTGCGGACCACGGCGTGGGTGGCCCGGCCGCCCACGACCACGATGCGTAGATCCGCCGACCGGCCGCCGAGCGAGGCCTTCGGCAGCCACCGCTCGATGTGCAGCCCGTCCGGGGCTAGCGTGTCGACGATCGCGGCGATCTCCCGCTCCTCGGTGTACCGGCGCACCCGCAGGGAGTTGTGGAGCGGGCCCTCCTCGGTGCGCTCCACGGACGTGGTCGCGCGGATCCGCCCCGACGCGGTCGTCTCGACCGCCAGCACACCGGAGGCCGAGGAACCGTGCGCGAGCTTGACGAAGACGCGCCGTAGATCCGCCTCCGCCATGAGACGGCGTACGTCCGCCCAGTCCCGCACCGGCGGTATGTCCCCGGAGGTGGGGGACGGCGGCACCGGTACGTCCGCCCGGGCGAGCCGGTCGTGACACAGCCGTTTGTCGAACATCACGGCCAGCTCAGCCGGGTCGTCGAGCCGTCGCCCGCCGCGCAACGAGGCCACGCCCTCCAGGAACCGCCCGTACCAGCGCGCGGACCCCTCCACGCGCGTCGGATCGTCCACGCCGCGCAGCAGGGCGTCCACCTCGGCACTCTCCCCCGGAGAGTCGAGGCGGACCAACTCGTCGTCCGCGAAGTCGTGTCCGCCCGCACGCAGCACGTCGTGCCACTCGACCACGCGAGGCGTGCCATGACCGGCGGCCTCGGTGGCCGCGGCGAACAGGCTCACCCGACGGTTGTCCCCATTGGCGACCACCGCCCACCTCGGCGGGGCATCCCCCGGACCCCTGCGCCCCATGGTGCTCACCTTCCCCCCTTCGTTCCCGCCTCCGGAGCCCGGAGCGCGCTACTCGCCCACCGCGACGAACCGCCAGACCGTGCCGTCCTCCTCCTCGTCGGAGTCGGCGTCGTCGGGATCGGCGTCGACCTCCACACCGGCGGGCTCCAGCGTCTCCAGCAGCCGGTTGCGCAGGGCGTCACTGAGGTAGTTGTGGTGCAGGTCGAGCTTCTTCAGATGCGTCAGCGGCTGACCGGTGAGCAGTGCCGTGGCGCCGTCGTCGGTGAGCACGCCCAGCGAGACGTCGAGCACCTCCAGGCGGGCCACCACCGGCGCGGACGCGAGCGCCGTACAGACGGCGTCCTGGATCTCGCTGTTGCGCAGGGCGAGATGCGTCAGGCTCGGCAGCCTCGTGCCCGCGAAGAAGGGCTCCAGGTCGGCCACGTCGGCGTCGCCCCCGTACGCGGACGTGCCCAGCCACAGGTCGAGTTCGACGAGGGCGGGCAGATCGCTGCCCGCGATGCCGCGCACCACCTCGACGGGCAGGCCGCCGGATTCGACAGTCAGCTTGCGCAGCCGCTCGTGACGGACGGCGGGGAAGACCAGCTCGCCGCTCCCGCGGACGCCGAACTCCTCCAGGTCGGGAAAGGCCTCCAGGAGGGGAGTGACCTCGCCCTGGGTGATCCAGGAGATCTCGGCCTCCTCCATCTCGATGTCGCCCAGGAACAGGCCGCGCAGGGCGGGCAGTCGGTCGCGGGCCGCGACCAGCGCCTTGATCACCTCGTCCGGTCCGCTGTCGTGCACATTGCTCCACGCGCCGACGATCAGGGCGCGGACCTGGTGGGTGTCCACGGCCTCCAGGAAGCGGGCGAAGGCGTCCTCCCACTCCTCCTTGGAGTCGTAGGAGTCCACGGCGACGCGCCAGGCGACGGACTCCGGCGACGGGAAGGCGGACGCGTCCGCCGGTGTGTCACCGGCGTCGGGAAAGGCGTAGGCCGGCAGGCCGTGGAATTTCTGGAGGTGGCTACCGAGGGTCATGCGTGCCTGCTCCCTGATGCTGGGGCTGTTGGATCGGCGGTCGTGGTTCCCGTCCTGGCGCGCGCCGATCGCGTCCAGGTAGAGGAGTTCTACCAAGCCCCACTGACAACGCCGCCAACAGGGGCCTCCCACACGGCAGTACAGCCCTTCGGTGACCCGTGGGCGACCGGACCGAGGACCGATTGTCAGTGCCCGCCTCTACGGTCGTTCCCATGGCACACGGCGTGCCGCATCGGGAGGGAGACCCATGTACCGGCAGGGAGACGTACTGATCGTGGCGCTGGCGGAAGGCGCGGTGCCGGAGTACGCGGTCGACGCGGCCTCCGAACCGCGTGACGGCCGCGGCAGACTCGTCCTGGCGCTCGGCGAGGTCACCGGCCACGCCCATGCGGTGGCCGGTCCGGGGCGGCTGATCCGCGAGGCCGGAGTGTTCGGCCCGATGCTGCTGCACGTGCCCGAGGGAGCGCGCGTCGTCCACGAGGAGCACGCGGCGATCACGCTCCCGAAGGGCTGGTACCGGGTGATACGGCAGCGGGAGTACGTGCCGGGTTCGGTGCGCGTCGTCGCCGACTGACGGCACCGGGGCACACGGGCGGGGCGAAGGACCGGGCGGCACGCGACCTGATGCGGCCCGAAACGGCACTTGGAGAGGAACGGCACTGATGGACCAGGGCAGTTGGCGGGCGGCGGCGACAGCGACGGGACCGGGCGACCGGGCGGCGGCCGAGGAAGGCGTCCGGCTCGCCTACCGGCGTGCCGGACTGGCGGAGCCCGAGCGCATCGTGTGGGCGCGCTCGCCCCTCGAAGCCGTACGGATGCTCATGACGGCGACGCACCCGGACGGTTCGCCGCTGGGCACTCTCGGCGCCGGTGTCCGCAACGCCGTGTGGAGCGCGCCCTGGGCCGCCGAACGGGCGCGGCTGCACGCGCGGTTGGGCCCGGAGCGGTGGAGCGGGCACTGGCGCGCCACGGGAGCCGGACTGTGGGAGTCGACCCGCACGCTGGTCGACCGGGTGCGGGCGGGAATCGTCGAGGAACTCGCCACCGGCCGTCAGGAGGAGGCGCGGGTCCGTCTGCTGCTTCTGGACGCCGCGCTGGGACAGCACGACGCGGCCTGGCTGTGCGCGTTCGAGCCCGGTGACGGCAGCCCGCTGGCCGGTCTCGCCGACGTGGCGCGCGACGCGGGCTGGTGGTGGCCCTACGAGAGGACGGCGATCCTCAGCGAACGCCCGCTGACCCTGCACCGCGACGAGGCGGGCCGCCTGGACCGGGGCGACGGCCCGGCCCTCGGCTACGCGGACGGGTTCGAGCTGTTCGCCTGGCGCGGGATGCCGGTCCCGAAGGACTTCCTGGACGAGCTGACCGCACTGACCCCGGAACGCATCCGCGGCGAGGAGAACGCCGAACTCCGGCGCGTGATGCTGGAGTTCTACGGCTACGACCGGTACCTGGAGGAGTCCGGCGCGGTCCCCGTCCACCGCGACGAGACGGGGGTGCTGTGGCGGGTCCAACTCGTCGGCGACGAGGACGTGGTGATGGTCGAAGTCGTCAACTCCACACCTGAACCGGACGGGTCGAGCCGTACGTACTGGCTGAGGGTGCCGCCGACGACTCGCACGGCCCGCGAGGGAGTGGCCTGGACGTTCGGGATAGAAGCGGAGGTGTACGAGCCGCTGCGGCAGACATGACCGGGAGCAGTGCTGCGATCATCCTGACGAAGGCGGAAGGCGCGGCCGAGGGAGCAGGATGATTTCTGAGCCGGAGATGGCGGGGGAGTTCGGTGGAGTTGACACCCGCGAGGTGGTGGGCGGCTTCGACGAGGAGCCCGGTGGGGAACCCCGGCCGCGAAGGCCGTGGCAGTGGGTGCTGGGCGGGGCGGTGATGGCGTCGGTCCTCTGGGCAGCGGCGCTGTTCCTGTATGGCGGAGGGGGCGATCGAAAGCCGGACCTGAGCGGGTACCAGCTGAAGCAGGACCCTTGCCCGTCGCTGCAGTTGAAGGCGATCGGCGAGGTGATCGCGCCGCGAGAGCCCACCACCAAGGTCGATTCCGGGCTGCTGCGCCATGCCGCCCTCGACCAGATCCAGTGCTCCATTCCTCTCCGGTTCCTGGCCGGCGCGGGGCAGTCCGGGAAGGGCTGGTTCACCGGCTACACCGTCGGAATAACGGTTGCACTGCACAAGAAGACCGACCCCGGCGCGGGAATTCGAGGCACGACGACGGGTGACCGATGACGGCGTTCTTCCCGAAGAACAGGTCAAGACAGTTCCGGACCTCGGCGACAAGGCGTATCTCCTGACCCGGGACAACGGCAATGCGGAGTTGCGGGTGCTGGAGGGCGGAGCGGTCCTCTCGCTGGATCTCTCCGTATTCACGTACTACCAGAGCGAGCGCGACAGTGAGAGTGAGAACGAGAGCCAGGACGAGGACGAGAACGCGGTCGGTGACGGGCCGGAACTCCCTGACCTGTCCTTGTACCGGTCGGCCATGATCACTGACATGCGTGACCTGATGGCGAGCCTCAAGCGGTGACCGCGGCGCCGGGCGGTGGTCTCGTGGCCGCCGTCACCGGTGTTCGTTTCGGGACACCCGCACCGGCATGGTCTCCAGGAACTCGGTGGCCGTCCGGCGGGCGGGGGCCTCGGTCTGCTGCGCGATGCGGTGGAAGGTCTCCTGGGCCGCGCGGGCCGGCCAGTCGGAGGGTAAGTGGCGGGCGGGCAGTCGTGGGTCCGTGCGGATGATGTCCAGCCACTCGCTGATCACCCGCAGCCGGATGCCGAGCGGGTCCCCGGGACCGGCGGCGGGCCAGGTGGACCAGCGCTCGTCGAAGTCGGCGTACCGGGCGCCGATGCCGCCCAGGTCCCAGGTGTCACGGATCATCAGGCCGATGTCGGTGGCGTCGTCGGCCGTGGCGTGGAAGATCTTCACGTGGGCGGCGAGGCCCAGCTCGGAGACGAGCGAGGAGGCGTCGACGTCGCCGGGCGCGATCCACAGTCCGCTGTACAGGGCGCCGAACCCCGACCAGGTGAGCCGTGAGCGCAGATCGTGCCGCTGGCGCTGCCAGGACTCGGGCAGCGAGAAGCCGAGCAGCGTCCAGGTGCCGTCCCAGTCGTCGTTGACCGCGCCGGTCTGCCAGAGGCGCCGCTTTCCGTCCCAGAGGACCTGCTCGGCCTGCGCGGTCAGACCGAAGTGCATCCTGCGGCCCTGACGCTGACGCTGCAACAGCCCCCGGTTGACCATACGGGTGAGCGTGGACCGGACGGCCGGTTCCCCGACCCCGGTGCGGGCCAGGACATCGATGATGCTGCCCGAGTACACGTGGCCGAGCCCCTCCTCCAGGACGTAGCTGCCGAAGAAGGCGAACAGGAGCGACTGAGGGCGCACTGAACTCCCTGGTGACTGGGCTTCGTTGGGCGGTGGCCGTGCTCGTCGAAGTCGTTGGGGCCTCTCTTGTCCGGAGTGCTGACAGCGCGAACATAGGTGTGTACATTGCGGCCGTCAAGAAAGTGCACAACATTCGGTGTTGCTTCCTCAGGAGGGGCCCATGCAAAGGCGCATTCTCGGGCTTGCCGCAGTAGTGATCACGGTCGTCGGCGCGGCCGGATGTGGGTCGTCGGACCCGGCGGACAGTGGTTCGTCGTCCTCGGACGACAGCAAGACCACACAGGTCAAGGTCGGCATCATCCCCATCATCGATGTCGCCCCGCTCTATCTGGGCCAGAAGAAGGGGTTCTTCAGCAGTCGCGGCATCGAACTGGAGATGGTGAGCGCCCAGGGCGGCGCGGCGATCATCCCCGGTGTGGTGAGCGACCAGTTCCAGTTCGGGTTCAGCAACACCACGTCGCTGATGATCGCCCAGGTCAAGGGCGTCCCGATCAAGTCCGTGGTCAACGGCGCGGCCTCCAACGGCAAGGTCGGGGGCGACGTCACCGGGGTGGCCGTCAAGAAGGACAGCTCGATCAAGTCGGCCAAGGACCTTGCCGGGCGGACGGTCGCCGTCAACACCCTGCAGAACATCGGGTCCACCACGGTGCGCGAGTCGGTCCGGCTGGCAGGCGGTGACCCGTCGAAGGTCAAGTTCGTCGAAATACCGTTCGACCAGATGCCGGCCGCACTGGACGCCGGGCGGGTGGACGCCGCCTGGATGGGCGATCCCGCGATGAACGCCGCCAAGGCGCAGGGTGCCCGCGTCGTGGCCTCGCCGTTCGCCGAGACGGACCCGAAGCTCACCGTGGCGACGTACTTCACCTCCACCAAGCTCTCGAAGGAGAACCCCGATCTGGTGAAGAACTTCGCCGCGGCCATGAGTGAGTCGCTGAAGTACGCCACCGACCACCCGGACGAGGCACGCCAGATCCTCACCACCTACACGAAGATCAGCGGCGATGTCCTGAACGAGCTCACACTGCCCGCCTGGCCGGCGGAGATCGACATGGCCTCGCTGGAGAAGCTCGCTTCCCTCGGTGCGGAGGACGGCCTCTTCGACGGCAAGAAGCCCGACCTGACCGCCCTGTTCTCATGACCCGCGTGGCTCTCACCACCGACGTGGCGGGCTCCGCCGGGACCGGCACAGGTCCCGGCGGGCTCCCCGCCCGGCGACGACTCCCTGAGCGGGCCGTCACCCCGCTGCGGGGACTCGCCGGACTCGCCGGGCTGGTCGCCGTACTCGAAGTGCTGCCGCACACCAGCCTGGTGTCGGCCGACTACCTTCCACCGGCCTCGGAAACCCTCCGCGCGCTGTGGCACCTGCTCGCCGAGCAGACCTTCTGGACCGCGCTCGGCGACACCCTCACCGGCTGGGGCCTGGGCCTGGCCATCTCTGTCGTCGCGGGCGTGGCGGCCGGGCTGGTCATCGGCTCGATCCCCGTTCTGCGCGCGGTCACCGCCTCCACCATCGAGTTCCTGCGCCCCATCCCGTCCGTCGCCCTGATCCCCGTCGCCGTCCTCCTCTACGGCGCCGACCTCCGATCGAAGCTGCTGCTCGTGGTGTACGCCGCCTTCTGGCAGGTCATCGTCCAGGTCCTGGCCGGCATCCAGGACGTCGACCCGGTCGCCGACGACACCGCCCGCAGCTATCGGCTCGGCACCTGGGGGCGACTGCGCCACGTCATGTGGCCCACCGCGCTGCCGTACGTCATGACCGGCGTACGGCTGGCCGCGACCGTGGCCCTCATCCTCGCCGTCACCGCCGAACTTGTCATCGGCGCACCCGGCCTCGGCCAGGAGATCGCCGTCGCCCAGACATCCGGCGCCGTACCGCGGGTCTACGCCCTGGTCCTGGTCACCGGGCTGCTCGGCGTCGCCGTCAACCTGGCGGCGCGAGCGGTCGAGCGACGGGCACTGCACTGGCACCAGTCCGTCCGCACGGAGGTGGCCGGATGACCGCCCTCACCGTCCTACGGCGGGCCCTGCTCCTGCTGGGCCTGCCCGCCGTCCTCTTCGCCGTGTGGTGGTACGCCACCGCCGACAGCACCGACTTCTACGTCCCGCCCCTCTCCGCCATCCTGGAAGCCTTCGGCAAGGTCTGGACGGGCGAGCGGCTGCTGTCCGACGTCGTACCGAGCCTCCTGCGCCTCACGGCCGGCTATCTCCTCGCCGTGGTGATCGGCGTGGGGCTCGGCTTGCTGGTCGGTATGCGGCGGGCCGTACGCGATGTCCTGGAACCCGTCCTCGAACTCTTCCGGGCCATCCCGCCGCCCGTGCTGGTACCGGTGATCATGCTGTTCGCGGGCATCGGCGACACCATGAAGGTGCTCGTCATCGTGAGCGGCTGCGTATGGCCGATCCTGCTCAACACCGTCGAGGGCGTCCGCGCCGTGGACGAGGTGCTCAGCGACACCTGCCGGTCCTACGGCATCACCGGCGTCGCACGTCTGCGACACCTGGTGCTGCGCGGGGCGAGCCCGCAGATCGTCACCGGCATGCGCCAGGCCCTGTCGATCGGCATCATCCTCATGGTCATCAGCGAGATGTTCGCCGCCAGCAACGGCCTCGGCTTCACCATCGTGCAGTTCCAGCGCTCGTTCGCCATCCCCGAGATGTGGAGCGGCGTCCTGCTGCTCGGCATCCTCGGCTTCCTGCTGTCCCTGCTCTTCCGGTTCGCCGAGAACCGCGCCCTGGCCTGGTACCACGGCCTGCGCAACGCCCGGCGCACCCCCTGAAACGGAGCCGTCGATGCTCGACGTACGCAACCTGCAGAAGATCTACACCGGCCGCAACCGCAATGTCGAAGCCCTGCGGAACCTGACCTTTCACATCGGCGCGGGTGAACTCGTGTGTCTGGTCGGTCCCTCGGGCTGCGGCAAGACCACGCTGCTGAAGTGCATGGCGGGACTGCTCGACCCCACCGCCGGTGAAGTGCTCCTGGAAGGACGCCCGGTCGCCGGGCCACCGGAGGGCATGGCCGTGGTCTTCCAGGAGTACGGCCGCTCCCTCTTCGCCTGGATGAACGTCCGCGACAACGTCGCCCTGCCGCTGCGCCGCAAGAAGCTCGGCAAGGCCCGTGAGCGGGAGTTGGTGGACCACGCACTGGAGGTGGTCGGGCTCGCCGACGCCCACGAGGCCTACCCCTGGCAGCTGTCCGGAGGTATGCAGCAGCGCGTCGCCATCGCCCGCGCCGTCGCGTACGAACCGAAGGTGCTGCTCATGGACGAGCCCTTCGCGGCCGTCGACGCACAGACCCGCGCCGAACTGGAGGATCTGATCCGCGAGTTGTGGCGCGAACTCGGCGTCACCGTCCTGTTCGTCACCCACGACATCGACGAGGCTGTCTATCTCGGCCAGCGCACTGTCATCCTGTCCAAGTCGCCGACCGTCGTACAGGAGGATCTCACCATCGATCTCCCCGACGAGCGCGACCAGTTGCACACCCGCTCCAGCCCCCGCTTCGCCGAACTGCGCGCCCATGTCTACGAACAGATCCAGCGGGCCAAGTACCGGAGCGGGGACACGGACACGGAGGTGGTGGACCGGGCCCCCGAGCCCGCAGAGACACGGAGTTGATGACCACGATCGAGGACATCGACAGCATCGAGGCACAGGTCGCCCTGGTCGACGCGGCCGTCCGGCCCATCGCCGAGCGGCCGGTGGACATCATGGATCCCGACTGGGTGACGAAGATGAGGGAGGGTCCCGACCCGCTGGACGAGGCGGGCGTCCGGGTGGAGGCCGAGTCCGCGCTGCTGGCCCTGATCGCCGTCTACGCGCAGGGCGACGAGACGGCTCGGGTGTCCGTGCGCGGGCTCTTCTCCCGCTACACCGCCTTCCGTTGGGCCACCCACCTGCCTGTCGAACCCACCCCGGACGGCTTCCGGCAGAAGCTGCTGCACATGTCCGCCGTCGACCACGGCAACGACACCCGCGACGAACTGCTCTCGCTGCGCGACCTGTGCGCGGACGCGCGGACGGCCGGGATCGACATCCGGCCGATCCTGGCCGAGGTGGCGGAACTGTCCAGCCGCGAGGACAAGTACGGGATGGGGTCCATGCGGGACATCCTGCTCGGCGCGGCGTAGCGCGCGGTGCAGCCCTGGCGGGCCTATCCCACCGGCAGCGCGACCGGCTGGCCGGTGCGCAGTGACTCGTAGGCCGCCAGCACGATCCGCAGGGTGCGCAGGCCCGCCTCACCGTCGGGGGAGGGGCGCCGCCCCGTGCGTACGGCGTCGAGGAACTCGTCGAGCATCGCGGCGTCCAGATCCGCCCCGCCCGCCTCCCAACGGCCGCGCGCAGTAACGGAGTTGAACCCGCCGAGCAGCGGGGGGAAGGCGTCGAACTCCACGATCGCCTTCTCGGCGACGCAGGTCATGGCGAGCCCGCCCCAGGTCGGGTGGTCCGGCGGATGGCTCCAGCTGGCGTCCACGGCGGCGACCAGTCCGCCTGGGTACCGGATGGTGACCAGGCCGGCCGTCTCCACGTCCGGCGCGGGGCCGCCGTCGTCGAGGACGCTGTTCGCCTGGGCGTACACCTCCGCCGCCTGCTCGCCGTCCAGCAGCGCGTCCACGAGGTCGGCGATATGGACGGTGTGGTCGGCCACCGCTCCGCCGCCCGACAGCTCCGGGTCGGCGAACCAGGGGTGCGAACGGGCCGGATTCGACCCGTTGTTGGCGCCGTGGACGCTGATCAGCCCGCCGAGGGAGCCGTCGGCCAGGGCGCTGCGCAGGGCGGTGAACGCGGGGCTGAACCGTACGGGATAGGCGGTCATCAACCGCACCCCGGCCCGGGCACAGGCGTCGATCATGGCCTGGGCGTCCGCCTCCGTCGTCGCGAGGGGCTTCTCGCACAGGACGTGTGCCCCGCTCGCGGCGGCCCGTTCGACCAGGTGCCGGTGCCGGGCGTTCTCGCTGGTGACGATGACGGCGTCGGGGCGCAGCGCGAACACCTCGTCCCAGGTGTCGGCGTAGTCGGCGCCGAGCCCCTCGGCGAGGGCCCGGCCACGAGTGGGATCGCCGGGCGGGGCCTCTGGGTCCGCAGTGACCAGTTCGACGCCCTCGCGGTCGCGCAGCAGCCTGATGTAGGTCGCGGCGTGCAGATGGGCGAAGGACAGTACGGCGACTCTCACTGCTCGATTCCCTTCGTGGCGACGGCGGTTGAAGTGGTCGCGGTGGTTGTGCGCCGGGCGAGTTCCACGGCCCGTCCGGTACGCGCCGACTCGGCCGCCGCTTCGGCGATACGGACGGCCGCCACCCCGTCCCGGCCGCTCACCCGGGGTTCCGGACCGCCCGTGAAGGCCTCGGCGAACTCACGGATCTGGGTGACGTAGGGCGACTCCCCGAAATCCCCGGCCGGTATGCCCGCCGCCGGGCCACTGGACAAGGCGCCGGTGATCCGCAGATCCAGGTGGGCCAGGGAGTCGTGCTCGACGGTGCCGCCGGTGCCCGACACATGGAACGTCGTACGGAACGGGGTAGCCGGCGGCCCCCAGATGCCCACGACCTGGGAGATCGTGCCGCTCGCGTGGGTGAGCACAGCCGTACCGGTGGCGACCGCCCCCTCCGGCGCCGGGGCGGTGAGATGCCCCTGCTGCCGGGCGTGGACCCGGACGACGTCGCCGAAGAGCCAGCGGGCGATGTCCATGTCGTGGATCATCTGGTCCGTCAGAATCCCGCCGGAACGCGCCGGGTCGGCGAACCAGCCGCTCCAGGTGGGATAGCGCCCGGTCCGGGTGAACCGGGCGACGGCCACGCGCCCCAGGCCGCCGCGGGCGACGAGGTCGCGCAGCCGGGCGTACGCGGGGAAGAAGCGCACGACATGCCCCGGGTACAGCCGCACCCCGGCCGCCTCCGCCGCGTCGGCCATCTCCTCCGCCTCGGCCGCGCCGAGCGCAAGCGGCTTCTCGCACAGGACATGGGCCCCGGAGGCTACGGCGGCCAGCGTGATCTCCCGGTGGGTGTCGGTCGGGGTGCACACGTCCACCACGCCGGCGCCGTCGAGCGCCTCGTCCAGGGAGCCGACGGACGTCGCGCCGAACTCGCGGGCCAGGGCCGGGGCTTGGCCGTCGGGCGCGTAGACGCGTACCCGCGCGCCGAGGGCCGTCCACGCGGGCAGATGCGTGCGGGCGATGCCGCCCGCGCCGATCAGCGCGACTTCGAGTTCTGCCATGGAAATCTCCGACCTCCTGTGCGTTCGTTTCCGGGTGCGGTCAGCGGGTCAGCCCTTGAGGGCACCGCTGAGCACGCCACTGATGAAGTGCCGCTGGAAGAACAGGTAGACGAGCACCACCGGGGCGATCACGATCAGGGTGGCGGCGGCGAGCAGCGGTACGTCGACGCCGAACTGCCCGGTGAAGAAGCCCAGTCCGGCGGGGGCCGTACGACGGGCCGGGTCCTGGATCAGGATCAGCGGGAGCAGGAACTGGTTCCAGCTCCACACGAAGTACAGAACGCCCAGCGTGGTCACCGCCGGACGGGAGCTGGGCAGCAGGATCCGCCAGAGCGTCGCCCACGACGAGGCACCGTCAAGGCGTGCCGCCTCGATGAGACTGCGGGGCATGGTCGCGAAGTGGGCGCGCATCCAGAACACCCCGAACGGCATGAACGCCCCGATCTCCGCGAGCGCCAGCCCCGGCACGGTGTTCGTCAGCCCCACGGCACGCAGGTCGTAGTAGAGCGGGATGACCGTGCCCTCGGTGGGGATGGACAGGCCGAGCAGCAGATACGCGTAGAACCGCCCCCGGCCGGGCACGTCCAGGGTCGCCAGCGCGTACCCGGCCAGCGTCGCGCACACCACTGCGGCCGGCACCACGCACACCGCGATCAGCACGCTCGACCGCAGCAGCGTGCCGAACCCCGCCGCCGACCAGGCCCGGGAGAAGTTCTCGAAGTGCAGCCCGTCCGGCAGCGCGAAGCCGGTGAGTGGGGCGCCCGCCGGCTGGAGCGCCGCCAGCAGCAGGGAGGCGAACGGCACGAGTACGGCGGCCATGAAGAGTACGAGGACGACGGGCGCCGCCAGCCGTCCCGCGACCGCTCGCGCAGGGGCGGCTGATGAGGTCAGTGACGTCACGGTGCCTCCCTGGACAGCCGGTTGATCACCAGGACGGCGACCGAGATGACCGCTGTCAGGACGATCGCCAGCGCGCTGGCCACCCCGACCGCGCCGCCCCCGAACGCCAGCCGGTAGATGAGGATGCCGGGGACGACCGTGCTGTTGCCCGGGCCGCCTCCGGTGGTGATGTAGATGAGGTCGAAGCTGGACAGGGCCGCGATCACGGTGATGGACAGCGCCACCGCGAACTCCGGGCGCAGCAGCGGGACGGTGATCGACCAGAACTCCCGTACCGGGCCCGCCCCGTCCATCCGCGCCGCCTCGTAGATCTCCTGGTCGATGCGCTGGGTCCCGGACAGGAACAGCACCATGCACAGGCCCGAGACGACCCAGGTCCCGATCAGCCCGACGGCCGGCAGGGCCCAGGTGAAGCTGCCCAGCCAGGCGTCGGCGAACCCGCCCAGACCGACCGCCCGCAGCCCCTGGTTGAGGATGCCGTCCTCGGCGTACACCCAGCGCCAGAGGATGCCGACCGCGACCAGCGGGATGACCTGGGGCAGGAACAGCACCGTACGGACCAGTCCCGTGCCTCGGCGCCCGGCCCGCCGGGACACGATCGCTGCCGCGACCAGTCCGACGCAGATCGGTAGTACGGAGAAGAAGAGGATCAGCGCACCGGCGTGCCAGGCGGCGGCACGTAGTTGCGGATCGGTGGTGATACGGCGGTAGTTGTCGAGGCCGACGAAGGACGGGAGGGTCACCCCGTCCCAGTCGAAGAACGACAGGTAGGCCGTGTGCAGCGTCGGCAGTACGGCGAAGAGCGTGTAGGGGAGCAGGGCGGGCAGCAGGTACAGCAGCGCCACGGCCCGCCTTCGACGGTGGTTGGACCGTGCCGTTCGGTGGCCCCCGCGCCCGCCGCGGTCCGGTCCGCGCTTCGTCGGACGCGGGGCGGCGGGAGCGCGGGCGGGCTCCGTCAGTCGCGGGTCGGCAGTGGTCATTTGTGATAGTTCTCGTAGTCCGTCTGGAGCCCGGCGAGGAACTTTTCGGGGGTGACCTTGCCGCCGACGAGCAGCTGTAGCTGGGTGGTGAGGGTGTCGCCCATGGTCGGGCTGGAGGAGTTCTGGATGAACGGCTGCAGTCCGGCGTCCTTGACGATCGTCTGCCAGCCCGCCTGGACATCGCCCAGCAGACCCGTCTGGCTCGGCATGGCGCCCGCGTCGGGAGCCATGAAGCCCGCCTTGGCGGTGACGGCGGCGGCCTGCGCGCTCGCCGCGAAGTCGAGGAACGCAGTTGCCGCCGCCGCGTTCTTGGACTTGCTGGAGACGCAGTAGTACACGCCCGCGCCGGTGGTGCGAACCTTTCCGCCGGCCGTGACGGGCGGCATGTTGAAGTAACCGGCCCGCTCGCCGAGACCCTTGGCCACCGCTGCCGCCGCCCAGTTGCCGCTGATCCGGAAGACACCCTCGCCCTTGGCGAACGCGGCGGTGGCGTCGTTGTCGCTGACCCCGTTGACCTTCGGGGTGACGTACCCCTTGTCCACCCACCGCAGCAGCGTCTCGGCCGCCGTCTTCGCCTCCGGCAGCACGATGGTGGCGCTCTGGTGGCCGTAGGCCCACGCCTCGCGGTCCTTCGGCGTCAGATAGGCCGACAGCAGCACGTTGAAGGGGTGGTTGAGGCCGCCGTCGAGATTTCCGGCGACGAGCGCGGTCTCACCGGCGGCCTTGGCCTTGGCGAAGAGCGCCTCCAACTCCGCGAGCGTGGCCGGGGGAGTGGTCAGGCCCAGTTCCGTCGCCTTGGCCTTGTTGTAGTAGACGCCCTCGAACGACAGGCCCGCGCCCACCCCGTAGAGGTCGCCGGTGCCGACGGTCTTGCCGTCCGGGGTGAGGGTGATCTGGTCCAGGCCGGGGAACTTCTCCGCCCAGCCGTACGCCTTGCCGTACTCGCCGACCTTGAGCAGCAGCCGTCCGGGGACGAGGTTCTGCATGCCCGACGTGAACTGGGCGATGTCGGGGGCGCTGTCGGCGGACATCGTGGTGTTGATGCTCTTGAGGTAGTCGTCCCAGCCCGTGTATTGGCGCTTGACGGTGATGTTGGGGTGCTTCGCGCGGAAGGCCGCGATCAGCCCCGGGGTCATGCTGGTGTCGTCGGCGTCGGCGACCACCAGCGTGATCTTCTCGTCGGCCGGTACGGCCGTGGAGACCGGGCCGGTACTGCTCTTGTCGGACGACGAGGCGCCCGGGGTCAGCTCACTGCACGCCGTGAGCGCCATGGCGCCGATCGCGCCGGTGGCCGTGAGGAACGTACGTCTGGACGGGGACGACGGACTGGGTCTCATGTGGGTCTCCTGGGCATGACGGGACAGGGGAGCCGAGGGAGAAGCAGAGGGAGAAGCAGAGGGAGAGGGGCGCGAGGGGGAGACATGCGCCCTAGTTCGATAACGCAGTTGCGTTTTATAATCGGAGTGGGTCCGGTCCGCGTCAAGCACTCACGGCTGGATTGTTATCGTCGGGACGATCGGTACCGGTCCCCGATGTGCCCGCTGCTCAGGAGGTTGATCATTGGTGCCGCAGACGTGGTGGCCGCTCGGCGGACTGCCGGAGCCGTCCCCGCCGGGGCGTGAACTCCCGGCGGTGGTGGGCGTCGCGGACCTGCGTGCCACGAACGCGGCGGCCGTTCTCGCCGCCGTCCGCTCGACGGACCCGCATCCCCGGCTCGCCGCACTGGCCGAGGCGACCAGACTCTCCCGGCCCACGGTCGAGGCGATCGTCGAGGAACTCACCGACTGCGGCCTCATCGAGGTCGCCCCGGCCGTCTCCGCCCGAGGCCAGCGCTCGCCCGGCCGCCCGGCCCGCCGGTTCCGCTTCCGCCCGCACGCGGGCTTCGTCGTCGGCGTGGACGTACGGGCCCGGTCGGTGAGCGCCTGTCTGGCCGACCTCGACGGCCGGCCGGTGGCCGTCGAACGGACTGCTGTGCGCGCCGACTTGGGCGGACAGGCCCGCGCCCGTGCCGTAACTGCCGTAGTGCAGCGCGCAATTGACCGCTCGGCGGCCGACGCCCCTCGGGTGTGGGCCGCGACGGTGGGCACCCCCGGTCTGGTGAACCGCGGCAACACCCGTATCCGGCAGGCCGACAACCTCAGGGGCTGGGCCGAGGCGGACATCGTCGCCGTCCTGAGCGACACCCTGGGCTGCCCGGTGGCCGTGGAGAACGACGCCAACCTCGCCGCACTGGGCGAGCAGTGGCGCGGGGTCGGCGGCGCGGCCGACGAGATGGTGTTCGTCCTGCTCGGCGAACGCCTCGGCGCCGGTGTCATCACCGGAGGGCGCCTGCTGCGCGGACACCGAGGCGCGGCCGGTGAGATCGGGTTCATCCGCTTCCCCGGCAGTACGTCGTCCCAGCCGGGCCTCGAACCCCTGGTCCCGGACAGTGTCGGTGGCGCCGCCTCGGGGGACCCGGAAGCGGTCGCGGCCATCACCTCGTACGGCCGGAGACTGGCCGCCGGGGTCGCCCCCGTGCTGCTCGCGCTCGACCCGGCGCTGGTCGTGCTCGGCACCAGCCTCTTCCCCGTACCCGGCCTGCTCCCGGCGGCGGAACTCCTCCTCGGGGCCGCCGAGGAGGAGGCAGGCAGTCTCCTTGTGGACCTGCCGCAGTGGCGGCTGTCCGCGCTGGGCGACGAGGCCGTGATCACCGGCGCGGTACGGTTCGCCCTCTCCTCCGTCGAGGAGGTGCTCCGCACCCGGCCCACCAGCCTTCCGGCGCGGGGCGCGCTCGCGGAGCACTCGGCAGCGGCAGCGGAGCACTCGTAGGGCCCCGGTACGCGGCGTCAGCGCAGTGCGATCTCGCCCGCCCGGACGGCACCCAGGGCGCGCTCCACGCTCTGCTGGTTCTCGCCCACCGGAGCCACGTAGTCGAGGACGCCTCGCGCGGCGGCCTCCCCGAGCGTGCGGGTGATCACCCAGGTCGCGAGGTACTGCGACGCCATGCAGCCGCCCGCCGTGGCGATGTTCCCCTCGGCGTGGAACGGCGCGTCCAGCACGGTGACGCCACGGGCCTCGACGAAGGGGCGGCTCGTCCGGTCCGTACAGGCGGGCATGTCAACCAGCAGACCGAGCCGGGCGAGCACCAGCGCGCCGGAGCACTGGGCACCGATCAGCTGACGTGCGGGGTCGAGCGGCAGCCTGGCGATCAGCCGGTCGTCGGCGACCACCTCGCGTGCCTTCACCCCGCTGCCGATCAGCACGACATCGGCCTCGGTCACGAACTCCATCGGACGCTGCCCGGTCACCTCGACGCCGTTCATCGACCTGACCATCGGCGTCGGCGTCGTGATGAAGGCCTCCAGGCCGTCCTTGCGGCAGCGGTTGATCAGCGCGGAGGCGATGAAACTGTCGAGTTCGTTGAACCCGTCGAAGGTGACCACGGCTACCCGCATCACCACCCCTTTCGGTACGGCTCGGTACGGCCCGGTCCGACGTCTGATCCCGAGTCCCTATTGTCCCGCAGACAGGAAACCGTCGGCCGCCCGGTCACGGACCGCCGGTTCCGGGGCGGCGGGCGGGTCGTCGAGGAAGTCGGCGGTGGGTACGTGGAACAGCGTGCCGGTGACCGCCGTGGAGAAGTCGAGCAGCCGGTCGTGGCCACCCGGCGGATCGCCGATGAACATGTTCTCCAGCATGCGCTCGATGACCGACGGGGTGCTGGAGTAGCCGATGAAGTACGTGCCGAACTCCCCGCGCCCGGGCGCCCCGAAGGGCATGTTGCTGCGCAGGATCTCCCGTTCGGTGCCGTCGGGGTCGGTGATCGAGGTGAGCGCGACATGCGAGTCGGCCGGCTTGAGGTCGTCGGGCAGCTCGATGTCGGAGAGCTTGTGGCGGCCGACCGCCCGTTCCTGCGCCTCGACCGGCAGGGCGTTCCACGCGGGCAGGTCGTGCAGGTACTTCTGCACGATGACGTAGCTGCCGCCGGTGAAGTCCGGGTCCTGGTCCGGATCGGCTTCGCCGATGACGACGGCTGTGTTCGCGGCGGGCCCGGTGGGGTTCTCGGTGCCGTCGACGAAGCCGAGCAGGTCGCGTTCGTCGAAGTACTTGAAGCCGGACACCTCGTCGCGGACGGTGACCGCACCGCGCAGCCGGTCCATCAGCTGGGTGGCGAGCTCGAAGCAGAGGTCCGTCTGCCGGGCCTTGATGTGGAAGAGCAGGTCGCCCGAGGTGGCGGGCGCGGTGTGCTTCGCGCCGGCGACTTCCCGGAAGGGATGCAGCTCGGCCGGCCGGGGACCGGTGAACAGCCGGTCCCAGGCCTCGGAGCCGATGCCGGCGACGCAGGTCAGCTCCCCTTCCGGAACCCGGAAGCCGACGGCCCGCACCAGACCGGAGAGGTCGGACAGCAACTCCCGTACGACCGGCTCCCCGCCGGGATCGACGGTCACGACCAGGAACACGGCGGAGTTGGTGAGCGGGCTCAGTACCGATTGCGGGACGGGTTGCGGCTCGGGCACGGACATTCCCCAATCCTTCGGCGAGACTCTTCGGCGCGACGCCTTGTCGAACGACGAGACGCTTTGTCGAACATGGATTCCGGACCCGATCAGCCTCTCACCGGACCCCACTCCTCCGCTGCGTCATCGATGATCCGCGCCGCCGCCTCCGTCCCGGCCCGTCCCGGCCCGATGGTCAGGCGGGGATCTCGGCGGTGGCGGTCAGGATCGCGCGGCCGAGGATGTGGCGGGCCATGGTGAAGCCGAGGAAGGCGGGGGTGGAGTCGGCCGGGATGCCGACGGCCTCGACATCGAGGGCGTGCACCACGAAGACGTACCGGTGGGCGCCGTGCCCGGCCGGCGGGGCCGCGCCGATGAACCGCCCGGTGCGGGCGTCGTTGGGTACCTGGAAGGCACCCTCGGGCAGGCCCGATCCGGTGTCGTCGCCGACGCCCTCGGGCAGTTCGCCGACCGTCGCGGGGATGTCGGCCACGGCCCAGTGCCAGAACCCGGAGCCGGTCGGGGCGTCCGGGTCGTACATCGTCACGGCGTAGCTCTGGGTGCCCTCGGGGGCGCCGCTCCACGCCAGCTGCGGGGAGACGTCCTTGCCGCCCGGGACGCCGAAGAGGCCGGACATCTGCTCGACGGGCAGGGGGGCGCCGTCGGTCAGTGTGGTGCTGGTGAGGGTGAAGGCCGCTGCCTCGGGGAGGCGGGCGAAGGGGTCGTTGGCGCTCATCGCGTCGTTCCTTTCAAAGGACGTGCGGGTGTCCAGGGGGTTGTCCGCGGGGCGGGTTCAGTCGGGCACGACGACGTCCGTGCCGGACTCCTTCGGCTCGGTGCCGGCCGCGTCGGCGGCCGGGTCGACGTACTCGACGCGCTCCCTCGGACGGGGGTCGAAGGTGAGGCGGAAGACGTCCGGGCGGGAGTAGTGGCCGGCCGGGTCGTAGGCGCTCTTGGCGATGGCGAGGAGGGAGGAGTCGAGGTCGGCGTAGAGGATGCCCTCCTCGGTCTCGGGGAGGGGCTTGGCGAGTTCGCTGCCCTCGGGGCCGTAGATCCGGGTGAATCCGCCGCCCTGGAGCAGGAGTTCCCGCTTGGCGTCGGTGTCGCAGAACAGGTCCTGTCCCGCCTGGCCGACCGTGGCGCAGGGTGCGAGGACGAAGGTCTGGCCCTCGACGGCGTACACGAGGCTGACGGCCGTGTTCACCTCGGGCCCGAGCGCCGTCGCCCTGCCCCGGTACACGGAGAAGCTCGGCCAGGAGGCGACGTGGATCTGCTCGCCCTTGCTGTACATCGTGTACTTGGTCAGCGGCTGGATGTGCTCGGCGCAGTTCAGCGCGCCCAGCCTGCCGAGTCTGGTCTCGTGCACCTGGATGTCGCTGCCGTCGCCCTCGCCGAAGACGGTGCGCTCGGCGTGGGTCGGCTTGAGTTTGCGGCGTACGGCGAGCACGCGGCCGGTGTCGTCGATGGTCGCCTGGGCCATGTAGAGGCTGCCAGTGACGGTGCGTTCGGCGAAGCCGAGGACGACGAAGATCCGGTGCTCGGCGGCTGCCGCCGCGATACGGGCCAGGTGTTCTCCGTCGCGGGTCATGGAGTTCTCCGCGTACCGGGGCACGTACTGCATGCCCGAGAGAGGGGAGTCCAGCCAGATCCACCACGGGTAGCCGGGCAGGAACACCTCGGGGAACGCGACCAGCTCGGCCCCGCCCGAGGCGGCCTCGGCGATGAGGTCCACGGCGTGGGCGACTCCGGCGTCGAGGTCCAGCCACTTGGGTTCGGCCTGTACGGCCGCTGCACGCACTACGGAAGCCATGTCTCGTACTCCATCTCGGCCGCGACGGCGTTCGCTCGGTCTGCTCGTTTCCGGGAAGGTTACGGCCGCTCCCCGGCCCCGGAGAGGTGCGAATCCTCCACTACTGATCCGAGTCCGGCGTATGATTCACACACCTCTTGACCGTGGTGAGCTAGGACATCTCATGGACCGCACCGAGGACGAGCAGCTCCAGCGGCAGCGCCGTCGGGAGCGGGAACTGTCCAGCCTGTACGCCACGGCACGTTCGCTGACCGTGCTGCGCGGAGTCGAAGAGGTGCTGGCCAGCGTTGTCGAGCACGCCCACGACCTGATCGGCACCGACCTCGCGTATCTGGCGGTGCTGGAGGAGGACGGGACGTATCTGCGGGTGCGCGCCACGGCCGGCACGGTGACCCCCGGCTTCGGCGAGCGGACGCACGGCCCGGCCCATGTCGGCATCGCCGGGCGGGTGGCCACCACTCGGGCCCCGTACTGGGCGAGCGACTATCTGGCGTCGACCGAGATCGTCCACGACCCGGGTGTCGACAGCGCCATCGAGGCGGAGGGCATCGTGTCGATGCTCGGGGTCCCGCTGGTCGCGGGCGGCCGGTTCCTCGGCACGCTGATCGCGGCGAACCGCCAGGAACGGCCGTTCGTCCGGGACGACGTCGCCCTGCTGACCGCCTTCGGCGACCACGCGGCGGTGGCGCTGGAGAACGCCCGGCTGTACGACGAGAGCCGCCGCGCGCTGCACGCCCTGGAGACGGCGTACGCCACGATCGAGGCGGCCGAGGCCGTCCACGAGGCACTCACCCGCGTGGTGCTGGCCGGCGGTGACGTGGGCGCCGTCGCCGACCTCGTCGTGGACACCCTGGGCGGCGGAGTCCTCGTCCTCGACCGCGCCCGGCGTGTCCTCGTCGCGCGCGGGCAGCCCGCCGACGAGGACGAGGCGAAGGTCCGCGAGCACGCCGCCCTCACCGCCTCCCCGCCCATGGCCGAGGCGGTCGTCCACGCTATCGAGGAGAGCCGCAGGTCCGGCCGCTGCGTCACCGTCGAGCGCGGCGGCATCCTGCGGCACACCGTGGCGGCGGTCGTCGTCGGCGCGACCCACATGGGCGCTCTGGTCCTGTCCCGCCACGGCGACCCGAACCCGGTCGAGGCACGCACCCTCGAACGCGCGGCGCAGACCGCGGCCCTGCTGACCCTGACCCAGGACGCCGTCGTCCGGGCCGAGGAACGCGTCAGGGGCGAACTCCTCACCCAACTCCTCGCCGCCCCACGCCCGTTCTCCACCGAACTCGCGCTGCGCGCCCGCGCCCGGCACATCGAGCCCGGGCACCTCGACACCGTCCTGGTGGTCGACACGGCGAAGGACCGGCTCGGCGACACGACCCGTCTGCTGCACGGCCTCGCGGAGGAGCACGACGGTCTGGCGGGCGAGCACCTGGGCGTCCCCGTCGCGCTGATCCGCGCCCAGGACGCGGCAGCGGTCGCGGGCAGCGTCCACCAGGGACTGCGGCGCGTGCTCGACGCCCCCCTGCTCGTCTGCGCCGCACCCGTCCCGCGCGGCCCGGAACCGCTCGGCGCCGGGGTCACCCTGGCCGGCCGCTGCTGCCGGTTGCTGCGCGGGCTCGGGGTGCGGGACGGCGGGACCAGCACGGAGCGGCTCGCGATGTACACCATCCTGTTCGATCCCGACCGGGAGCAGGACCTCGGAGCCTTCCTCGACGACTCCCTCGGCCGCCTCGTCGCCCACGACGCCGAACGCGGTACCGACCTCCTCGGCACCCTCACCGCGTACTTCGCCGGCTCCCGCAATCTCGCCGCAACGGCCCGCGCCCTGCACATCCACACCAACACGCTCCTCAAGCGGATCGAGCGCATCGGGAGTCTGCTCGGGCCCGACTGGCAGCGGCCGGACAACGCCCTGAGGCTTCAGCTCGCGGTCCATCTCCATGAATTGGCCCGACAGGTCGAAAAGCCCTGAGCGGCGCGGCAAGTTCCTTTCTCCGTGGCAGCACGGCACTCGGCGGATTCGATTTGCCTCAGAGACAACTCCGGGTGCGGGGAACGGTACTTGGTGTGAGGAGTACGTAACTCCGCTTTATTCCGGATGACGCCGTTCGGTAATTCGCGCTGGCTGAAGTGGTCGTCAGAAGCAGCGGCGAGGTGACCAACCTCGGCGCCTCGCATGGAGGATTTCATGCCTGAGCTGTATTTCCATGTGCGCTGGCCCGACGGAGAGACCCAGCGCTGCTATTCGCCTTCCACGGTAATCGAGGACTACCTCACCCCCGGCGGCGTCTACGAACTCGGCGACTTCCTGGAGCGGAGCCGTACGGCGCTCGGAATCGCGAGCGACCGGGTGCGCGAGAAGTACGGATTCGCCTGCACCGGCGCCTCCGACCAGCTGGCGCAGCTCGAACGGACCGCAGCCGCGTACGCCTCTCTCGGCGGGGCCGAGGTCGCCGTCGAGGCACTGAGCAACGCCGACGGGAGCGCACGGTGAGCGCGCCACGGCTGGCCGGGGCCCACTTCCCGGTGGCGGTCGTCGGCGGCGGCCAGGCCGGTCTGTCGGTCAGCTACTGCCTGCGCGAGCGGGGCATCGAGCATGTGGTCGTCGAGCGGAACCGGGTCGGCCACGAGTGGCGCGAGCGCCGCTGGGACTCCTTCTGTCTGGTGACACCCAACTGGCAGTGCAGACTGCCCGGTTACCCCTACCAGGGGGACGACCCCGACGGCTTCATGGTCCGCGACGAGATCATCCGCTATCTGGAGGGGTACGTCGCCTTCTTCCAGCCCCCGCTGCGGGAGGGCGTCGACGTCACCGGACTGCGCCGGGGCGCCGGCGGGGTCTTCGAACTGTCCACCGGGGAAGGCGAGTTCACGGCCGACCAGGTGGTCGTGGCCGCCGGTCCGTACCACACGCCGTCCGTCCCGAGGATGGCCGAGCGGCTGCCCGCAGGCGTCGAGCAGATCCACTCCTCCCGCTACCGCAACGCGGACCAACTCCCCGAGGGCGCCGTCCTGGTGGTCGGCACCGGACAGTCCGGCTGCCAGATAGCCGAGGATCTCCATCTGGCCGGCCGCCAGGTCCATCTGGCCGTCGGCAGCGCACCCCGCGTCGCCCGCTTCTACCGGGGCCGGGACTGCGTGGCCTGGCTGGACGACATGGGCTACTACGGCAAGAGCATCGACGAGTTCGACGACGCGGGCGCCGTCCGGATGCGGGTCAACCACTACGTGACCGGGCGCGACGGCGGCCGTGACATCGACCTGCGTGCCTTCGCCCTCGACGGAATGCGGCTGCACGGTCGGCTGACGGGCATCGGCGGTACCGACGGTACCGACCGTACGCGCCTGGAGTTCGCCGACGATCTCAAGGTCAATCTCGACCGGGCGGACGCCGTGGCCGAGGGCATCAAGGACAGCATCGACGCCCACATCACCGCGCAGGGGATCACGGCCCCCGACGAACCCCGGTACGTTCCGGTGTGGGAGCCGTCCGAACAGGCGGTATCCCTGGACCTGGCGGCGGCCGGCATCACCTCCGTCGTCTGGTCCACCGGGTTCACCCGCGACCACCGCTGGGTCGAGATCCCCGCCTTCGACGGCCGGGGCTACCCCATGCACTGGCGGGGCGCCACCAGCACCCCCGGCCTGTACTTCCTGGGCCTGCCCTGGCAGCACTCGTGGGGCTCCGGACGCTTCGAAGCGGTGGGCAGGGACGCCGAGTTCCTCGCGAACCACATCGACGTCTCCCGCCGTATGGCCGACGTCTGCGGCACCCTCACCGGCGCCCCCAGCGAACTCGCCGCCGCGCTCCCGATCGGCTGAAGGAGGTATCCCGGCCATGGTCTTCGACGCACACCGCCACATCGGCGTCCTGCCCGCCTACCCCTTCTACGGCGGACCGCCCGTCAACCCCGACACCACCGCCCGCGCCACCGTCAAGCAACTCATCGCCGACCTGGACGCCGAGGGCACCGAACGCGCCCTGGTCATCCCCAACTACGGCGTGCCCGACCCCGATCTCGCCTTCTCCTTCAACGAGTTGGCGATCGAGGCCGCCCAGACCGACGACCGGATCCGGGCCGGCCTGTGGGTCTCCCCGCGCCCCGAGGACGAACACCGCACCGCACGGGCCCTCGCCCTGGCAGGCGAACGGGGCGTGAAGGCACTGAAGTTGAGCTTCCTGCTCGGCGGGCGCCCCACCGACCCGGCCTGCCGCCCGATGCTGGACCGGATCTTCCAGGAGGCCGAGCGCCACCACCTCGTCGTCCACGTCCACACCTCGCCCGGCGCCGCCTCCGACATCGACGAGGTCGGCCACCTCGTCGACTGGTACGCGGACCAGGTGCCCGTCCATCTGGTGCACTTCGGCGGCGGGATGAGCGGCCACATCAAGCTCGTCGGCTCCCGGTTCTTCGACTGGATCACCGCCGGCAAGCGCGTCTACACCGACCTCTCCTGGGCCATCGGCTTCACCCCGCGCTGGCTGGCCCAGGAGATCGAGCGCCGCGGCATCGGCCACGACCGGGTGCTCTTCGCCAGCGACCAGCCGTGGGGCGACTTCACGGGCGAGTACGCCCGGCTCGCCGAAGCGACCGGAGGCGGCGAACTCGGCGAACTCGTCTTCAGGGACACGTTCGCCGCGCTCTACGACTGACCACCGATCCCAACCACACCGCGCACAGGGAGACAGCCATGTCCGAATCCACTGTCACCGCCGAACTCAGCGAGATCGAGCAGAAGTCCCTCAACGAGATCCCCCACCCGTCCCTGCCCGAGGGCACCAGTATCTACGGCGACACCAAGGTCTTCCCCGACTACAAGGCCGAGGACGGCGAGACCTACTTCACCCTCGTCCACGGCATCGCCCACGAGTCCTCGGTCTCCTTCGTCGCCGTCCTCCAGGCCACCCGCGCCCTGCGCAAGGGCTTCGAGACCGCCATCTACTTCTACGGCCCGGGTTCGCTCAACTGCCTTGCCACCCGCGGCTTCCCGACCGTCGGCAACTCCGCCTTCCCCGGCGAGCACAACATCAACAACCAGCTCAAGACGTTCATCGCCGAGGGCGGCAAGGTCTTCTGCTGCCGCTTCGGACTGTCCCTGCACGGCGCCCGCGAGGAGGACCTCATCGAGGGCGTCATCCCCACCCACCCCCTGGACGTCCAGGACGCGCTGATCCACTACGCGCGCAAGGGCGCCATCATCAACTCCACCTACCAGCTGTAAGGGGGGACACCGTGAGCGTTGGCACCGGTACGACCAGTACGGCGGTGGACGTGCGGATCATGACCCGGGCCGAACTCGCCCTGCACGGCGTGGCGTTGGACGCGCCCGTGCGGCGGCCGGACGGCGCGGGGCCCAGCGACGACGGACACGTCCTTGTCGACGGTGCCAACGCCGCGCTGCCCACCAACCCCGACAGCCCCTACTCCGTACGCGACGGCAAGGTCTGGCTCGGCGACGAGACCGGACATCTCACGGACACAGGCCTGAGCCTGACCCCCGTACGCCGCCCCAAGTTCTACGACCTGACGACCGCCGACGGCATCCGCTACGAGCAGATCGCCCGTCTGCACGGCGCCGACGTCCTCGCCACCACCGTCGTCCAGACCTGCATCCGCTACGCCGAGTCCGACCGCTGCCGCTTCTGCACCATCGAGGAGTCCCTGCGCTCCGGTGCGACGGTCGCCGCCAAGACGCCCGCCCAGCTCGCCGAAGTCGCCGAGGCGGCCGTGCGGTTGGACGGTGTCAAGCAGATGGTGATGACCACCGGCACGACGGCCGGCCCGGACCGCGGCGCCCGGAATCTCGTACGCTCCGTCCGAGCCGTCCTCGAAGCCGTGCCCGGACTGCCGATCCAGGTGCAGTGCGAGCCGCCCGGAGACCTGGTGTGGATACGGGAGCTGTACGACGCCGGGGCCACCGCCATCGGCATCCACGTGGAGTCGCTCGACGACGAGGTGCGCGGGCGCTGGCTGCCCGGCAAGTCCACCGTCCCGATGGCCGAGTACGAGGCCGCGTGGGACGAGGCTGTACGGGTCTTCGGGCCCAACCGGGTCTCCACCTACCTTCTCGTCGGCCTCGGCGAGGACCCCGACGAACTCGTCTCGGGAGCGGGCGAGTTGATCGACCGGGGCGTGTACCCCTTCGTCGTCCCCTACCGCCCGATGGGCGGCACACTCGCCGCCCGCGACGGGATCGCCGCCCCGAGCGCCGAGTTGCTGCGGTACGTCACCGAGGGCGTCGCGGCGAAACTGCGCGCCGCCGGGATGAGCGGCGCCGACCAGCGGGCGGGCTGTGCGGCCTGCGGGGCGTGCAGCGTCCTGCGGACCGCGGGCGGGTGAGCGCCGTGTACCTCGACGGTTCCGTCGTCGTGCCGGCCGGGGACGGGCCGCAGGACATCCTCGCCCTGCTGGGCGACCGCAGCACACTCGCCCGGATGCTGCCCGCCTTCCGCGTCGAGGAGGCGGACGGTACGGCGGATCTGGCCGCCTACAGACGGCTCCGCCGCGACGCCTTCGTCCACGAGCAGGGACTCTTCGCCCACCACGACCTGGACGACCGTGACAGCGACCCCCGGACCGTCGTCCTGGTCGCGCGGGACCCGGAGGGCACGGTGGTCGGCGGGGTGCGTCTCGGCCCGGTCGCCGACGGCCCCGACATCGGCTGGTGGGCCGGCGGCCGGCTCGTCGTCGCCCGCCGCGCCCGAGGCCCGCACGGCATCGGCGCGGCACTCGTCCGGGCGGCCTGCGCACGGGCGGAGACCGAGGGCGCACTGCGCTTCGACGCGACCGTCCAGCCCCGCAACGAGGTCCTCTTCAGACGACTCGGCTGGCGCCGGGTGCGAACGACGAGGGTCGCGGACACACCGCACGTACTGATGCGCTGGCCGATCGACCGAATAGCGAACCTCGTGACGACCACCAAGTCACCCCTCGGACAACTCCTAGCGGTTCTGCCAGAGTCGGCGGACCGCATTTTCGGCCAGGACCCGGTCGGCCGGTCGCCGAGTTCGGACACGCGCCCCGAAAGGGGCGCGGGGAACTGCGCGACAAGCCCCCACCGAACCGCAGTGAACGAACCACCGGGTGGACCCGGCGACGCACACGCCTCAGGCATCCCATCCGCCCTCGGCGGCCCGGGATTCGTCGGCGACGACGGGGCGCCGGTCCCCGGCACGGACCTCATCGCCGCCTGCGACGCCATCGTGCCCTCCATGGTCGAGCGCGACCCAGAGTGGGCGGGCTGGTGCTCCGTCCTCGTCAACCTCAACGACCTTGCCGCGATGGGCGCTTCACCGGTCGGACTCCTCGACGCCGTGGCCGCGAAGGACGCGTCCCACGCCCGCCGCATCCTCGCCGGACTCGCCCGCGCCGCGCAGGCGTACGGCGTCCCGGTGCTCGGCGGACACACCCAACTCGGCGTGCCGGCCGCCCTGTCGGTGACGGCACTCGGCCGCACCGCCCACCCCGTCCCGGGCGGCGGCGGACGCCCAGGACACTCCGTACGGCTCACCGCCGACCTCGGCGGCACCTGGCGTACGGGCTACCGGGGCCGCCAGTGGGACTCGTCCAGTCACCGTCGTACGGACGAACTGCGCGCCATGACCGGCGCGGTGGCCGCCGCACGACCCGCCGCCGCCAAGGACGTGTCGATGGCCGGGATCGCCGGGACGCTCGGCATGCTCGCCGAGGCGAGCGGCTGTGGGGCCGTCCTCGACGTGGCGGCCGTGCCCTGGCCGGGGACCGCGACGGCGGGCGACTGGCTGACCTGCTTCCCCGGCTTCGCGATGCTCACCACCGACGAGCCCGGCGCCCCACCGCTCCCTGCCGGGCCCGCGACGGGCGCCGTGTGCGGGGAGCTGACGGACGGACAAGGCGTCGGGTTGCGCTGGCCCGACGGAGAGATCACCGAAGCGGTCACCTCCACGGTGACCGGGATGGGGACCGCATGACCACCCTGCGTATGGCGGCCGTGGCCGCCGAGTTCGGCCGCGACCTCGAAGAGGACTTCGCGACCGCCGAGCGGCTGATCAAGGAGGCCCGGGAGGAGGGCGTACGGCTGCTCGCGCTCCCCGAGGCCTGCCTCGGCGGCTATCTGCTCAGCCTCGACGACGACAGTGCCCTGGACGAGGGCCCGCCCGCGCTCGCCCTCGACGGCCCCGAGATCGCCCGACTCGCCTCGCTGGCCGGGCAGATGACCGTCGTCGCGGGCTACTGCGAAGCCGCGGGCGACACCCGCTACAACAGCGTGGTCTGCGTCAACGGCGACGGCGTCCTCGGCAACCACCGCAAGGTCCACCAGCCGCTCAGCGAGGACGCCAGCTACGCCTCCGGGGACCGGTTCCACGCCTTCGACACACCGGTCGGCCGGATCGGCATGATGATCTGCTACGACAAGGCCTTCCCGGAGTCGGCCCGCGCACTGGCCCTCGACGGCGCCGAGATCGGCGTGGTCGTCTCGGCCTGGCCGGGCGCACGGACCAACGCCGTCACCGATCTCGTCAACGACCGCTGGAAGCGCCGCTTCGACCTGTTCGACCGGGCCCGCGCCCTGGAGAACCAGATCGTGTGGATCTCCGCCAACCAGGCGGGTACCTTCGGGTCGCTACGCTTCGTCGGCAGCGCCAAGGTCGTCGACCCCGGCGGCGAGATCCTCGCCGAGACCGGAGTCGAAGCCGGCCTGGCGGTCGCCGAACTCGACGTCGCCCAGGCCCTGGAGACCGCCCGCCGCTCCATGGGGCACCTGCGGGACCGGCGCCCGGAAACCTATACGTACGCAGGAGCAGTCACCGCATGAGCAGCATCCGGATCGCGGCCGCCGCCGCCCACTTCGGCCGCGACCTGGAGTTCGACCTCGCCCGTATCGCGAAACTCATCGACGACGCGCGGGGATCCGGCGCCGGACTGCTCGTCCTGCCCGACGCCGCGCTCGGCGGCTACCTCGCCGACCTGCGCCACCCCGACCCCGAGGCACTGCCCCCGGCCCTCAAGCCCGACGACCCCGCGATCCTCCAAGTAGCCCGCCTGGCCGCCGAGATGGTGGTCTGCGTCGGCTACTGCGAGGACGGCGGCACCGAGCGCTACAACGCCGCTGTGTGCGTCAGCGGCGACGGGGTCCTCGGTCGCCACCGCAAGGTCCACCTCCCGGCGGGGGAGGTCGCCGCCTACGCGCCCGGCGACCGTTTCGACGCCTTCGACACCCCGGTCGGGCGGATCGGGATGCTCATCGACTACGACAAGACGTTCCCCGAGTCGGCCCGCTCGCTGGCGTTGGACGGCGCCGAGATCCTCGCCTGCCTCTCCGCGTGGCCCACCAGCATCACCAACCGCGCCCCGCGCATGGCCCAGGACCGCCAGGCCAAGCTCTTCGACCTGTACGACCAGTCCCGCGCCGCCGAGAACCAGGTCGTCCTCGCCTCCTCCAACCAGACCGGCGCCATGGGAGGGATGCGTTTCCTCGGCCAGTCCAAGGTCGTCGGGCCGGGCGGCGACATCCTCGCCCGCACCTGGGCCAAGGCGGGCCTGGCGGTCGCCGAGGTGGACGTCGCCGCCGAGATCGACCGCGCCCGCCGCGTCCTGCGCCACCTCGACGAACGCAGGCCCGCCGCCTACCGGGAGACCCCTTCATGACGACGATGAGGATCGCCCTGCTCAGCTACTCGACCAGACCGCGCGGCGGCGTCGTGCACACCCTCGCCCTCGCCGAGGCGCTGGCCGCCGCCGGACAGGACGTCACGGTGTGGTCACTGGGCCGGGGCGGCGACGCCGCCTTCTTCCGGCCCGTGGACCCGGCCGTACGCGTACGGATCGTGCCCTTCCCCGACGGACCCGAGGACGAGACGGTCGGGGAACGCGTCCTGCGCTCGATCGCGACCCTGCGCGCGGCCTTCGACCCGTCCCCGTACGACATCGTCCACGCCCAGGACTGCATCAGCGCCAACGCGGCGGGCCGCTGTGTCCGTACGGTCCACCACATCGACCACTTCACCACCCCCGAACTGGCCGCCTGCCACGAACGGGCGATCGTCGAACCGTACGCGCACGTGTGCGTCTCCCGGTCGGTCGCCGACGAACTCGCCCGGGGCTGGGGGCTCAAGGCCGAGGTCATCCCCAACGGGGTGGCGTACGAACGGTTCGCGACCACGGACCCGGCGGCGCGGGCGGCCTGGCGCGCGCGTCTGGGCCGGTACGTCCTGACCGTCGGAGGCATCGAACCCCGCAAGGGCTCCCTCGACCTCCTGGAGGCGTACGCCCTGCTGCGCACCGCACACCCCGACGTGCGGCTGGTCGTCGCGGGCGGGGAGACCCTGTTCGACTACCGCGACTACCGGGCCCGCTGGGAGACCCGGGCGGCGGAACTCGGCGTCCAGCCCGTCGTCCTCGGCCCGGTCCCCGACGACGGACTCCCGGCCCTGGTCGCAGCCGCCGGGGCCTTCGCCTTCCCGTCCCTGAAGGAGGGCTTCGGCCTAGCCGCGATGGAGGCGCTGGCCGCCGGAGTCCCGCTGGTCGTCCGCGACCTCCCCGTCCTGCGAGAGGTCTTCGGCCCCGCCGCCCGCTTCGGCACCACCCCGCAGGACCTGGCCGACGAACTCGCCCGAGCCCTCACCCGCCCCGACCCGGCCGGGCGGGCCGCCGGCCGCCGACTGGCCGTCCACCACACCTGGGCCACCGCCGCCCGGCTCCACCTGGACTTCTACCGCTCCCTGAGCTGATCGGCCGGCGCGCTGACCCCGCGACGCCGAGCACTCTCTCCACTGCTCGTGCCGGGGCCCGCGTGTCAGAATGGGGCGCCCCGCTCGTCGTCCGTTCCCCATTCCCCATCGAGGTTCTTCCGTGTCCCAGCCCGCCGGTCGTGTGCCGCAGCGACGCAACGCACGGTCCAACCGGGCGCGCATCCTGGCCACCGCGCGCCAGGAACTCGGCCGGAACCCCGACATCACCCTGGAGGAGCTGGCCCGCGCCTCCGGTGTCGTCAGGCGCACGCTCTTCGGGCACTTTCCCGGACGGGCGGCACTCCTGGAGGCGCTGGCCGAGGAGGCCGCCGAGGCCCTCCGGGACGCCGTGGCGGTCGGAACGCGGGAGGCGGAGCCGGCCGAGCGGGCGCTCGCGAGCTTCTCACTGTCGATGTGGCCGGTGGGCGACCGCTACCGGATGCTTCTGGCGCTCGCCCAGCGGGACCTGGGCAGGGCACGGGTCGCCGAACTGCTCGAACCCGCCCGTGTCACGGTCACGGCCATCGTGGAGCGGGGCCAGCGGGACGGCGTCTTCCACCCCCATCTGCCGCCGGGGGTGATGAGCGCCGGTCTGGAGGCGATGACGATCGCCCTGCTGGAAGAGGTCAACACCGGGGCGCTGGAGGACGACGGGACCCGGGTGGCCGTCGCCATGCTCATCGCGGCCGGGGTGCCGGAGAAGCGGGCGAGTGCCGTGGTCGACGAAGCGGCGTCCGAGGTGGCGTCTGCGTCCGAGGCCGAGGCTGCCGCCGAGGACTGAGCCTAGGGCGCGGCGAACCCCCGTACTGGGGGCCGCCGTTGAGCGTGGACCGTGCTCTGGAGAGGGCGTCGGCGGCGCGCGGGACAGCGACCGGTCGAAGGGCCGCGTCTGCGGGTGGGGTCCGGAAGCCGCCGACCGGAGCCGATCCGAGCGGGGCGACCCGACCGACGTGATGTCGCGTCGCGTGCCCGGTGACGGGCAGCGAGGCCCACCGACGCGGGACAACACCGAACCTCAACCGACCGTCGGCCCCCCCATCGCATCGGGCCTCAGGTGCGGGCGAACAGAAAAGGGGACGGACGGTGCCGGGCGTCCCCTCCCGGCACCGTCAGGGGCCGTGCGCCGCTCAGGCACGGCCCGTTCTGGGGCGGAGGAGGCCGGAAGCAGTCCCAGGCCTCCTCTGTCGCGCGGCCCGTGTGCGACTCAGACGGCGTCCACGGTCGCGCTCGCCTCCGGTGCCTCGACGGGTTCCTGCGGACGCTGCTTCGCCGGGCGCCCCCGGCCGGGCAGTACGGCGATCACGATCAGCGTTCCGACGGCCATGATGACGGCGCCGATGAGGCTGGTGTGCGCGATGGCATGGGCGAAGGACTCATGGACCGCGTCGATGAGGGTCTGCGCCTGCTGGGGGCCGCCGTCGGGGTTCTTGGCGACCTGCTCGGCGACCGCGACACCGCCGCCCACCGAGTCCTTGGCCGTGTCCATCGTCTCTGCCGGGAGGCGACCGCCGACCAGGCCGGTCAGCTTGTCCTTGTACGACGTGGCGAGGAGCGAGCCGAGGATGGCGATGCCCAGTGACGCACCGAGTTCCAGTGCGGTGTCGTTGGCACCGCCGCCGACGCCCAGCTCCGACTCGGGGAACGAACCCATGATGGTGTCGGTGGCCGGGGCCACGCTCAGGCCGATCGCGAAGCCGAGCATCAGCAGCGGCGCCACGAAGTCGGTGTACGTCGAGCCGGACTCGATCCGCGTGAGCAGGAGCACGCCCGCCGTACCGATCACCATGCCGGTGCCCACCACCAGCTTCACGCCCAGCTTCGGAGCCAGCCGACCGGTCACCGCGGCGCCGGCGAAGACGGCACCGGCCAGCGGCAGCAGCCGTACGCCGGTCTCCAGCGCGTTGTAGCCGAGGACGAACTGCAGGAACTGGGTGGAGTAGTAGATCGCGCCGAAGGTGCCGAAGAAGAAGAACAGCACTGCGAGCATCGAGCCGCTGAAGGGACGCTCCGCGAACCTGCGCACATCCAGCATGGGGTGCGGATGACGCAGCTCCCAGGCGACGAAGGACAGCAGACCGACACCGGCGACCACGGCAGCGGTGACCGGGCCGGCGCCCCAGCCGAAGTGCGGGCCCTCGATGGTCGCGTACACCAGGGAACCGACGGAGACGATCGAGAGCAGTCCGCCGACGTAGTCGATGCGGCCCATCTGCGCGGCCTTCGACGGCGGCACCAGGAGCAGGGCGCCGACGACACCGAGGACGGCGAGGGGGACGTTCATCAGGAAGGTGGAACCCCAGGCGTGGTCCTCCAGCAGCCAGCCGGCGGCCAGCGGCCCGGCGGCGATGGCGAGGCCGGAGGTGGCGCTCCAGGCCGTGATGGCCTTGGCCCGCTCCGACCTCGGGAAGATCGCGACCAGCAGGGACAGCGTGGCCGGCATGACGACCGCCGCACCGACACCCATGACCGCGCGGGAGACGATCACCAGCCCGGTCCCGTCGACCAGACCACCCATCACCGAGCCGACCGCGAAGATCAGCAGCCCCAGGACCAGGGCGCCGCGGCGGCTGTACTTGTCGCCGATCGACCCCAGGACGAGCATCAGCGCGGCGTACGGGACGGTGTAGCCGTCGATGACCCACTGCAGGTCGCTGCTGGACAGACCCAGGTCCCGGGTCATGTCCGGCGCCGCCACGATCAGCGACGTGTTCGCCATGACGACGATCAGCAGGCTCAGACAGAGCACCAGCAGGGCCCACCAGCGCCGGGCATAGGGCTCCGTCATCCTCTCGGCGGGTGTGCTCACAAAGAGCGGCATCGAAAACTCCTCGGCGGGGGGGCGAAGCGGAGGCTTCGGGGGTGCGGGGATCGAGGGCGAGCAGTTAATTGCCCATTGACGTGCAGGTTAGTTTATTGCTCACCAGTGTGCAACTATCGGGTTGTCCTCGCACCCCTGGTCGTCATGGGGGCGCGGCCCGGCCCCCGGACGCGCATCCCGAAGAACTCCCGAACACTGGAGCCCCGCCCCCTCGGTGCGCTCGGGCGCGTCCGTGACGTCCACCAGCACTTCCGTGCCCCGCAGCGCCTCGTCGAGACCGTCCACGGTGAGCACATCGACACCGTGGCGGCGGGAGACGGGCACGACCTCCACGCCGTGGTCCCGCAGCCGCACCACTCGGGACCGGCCTTCGGGTACGTGATCGAGGGCGCCGTGCGCTTCGAGCTGGAGGGGGAGCCGGAGCGGGTGGTCAAGGCCGGGGAGACCTTCTGGGAGCCGGGCGGCGACGTCATCCACTACCAGGACGGCAACGCCCTGACGGACCAGCCCTGCCGGTTCGTCGTGGCCATGCTGTGCGCGCCGGGCCAGCCGATGCTCACGTTCGTCGACGAGGAGGAACTGGTCCAGCGGGCTCACCTGCGTGCCCCGCGTCCTGTGGCCTGACCCGTGCATGACTGAGTCCGTCTCCACGCCGTGGGTCGGGGCGGCGTGGAGACGGACCGTGTGCGCCTGGCCGGGGAGGTGTCGGCTAGCCGAACTGGCCAGGCTGGTAGTCCCCGGCGGGCTGTTGGTTGATGACGTTGATGCGGTTGTAGGCGTTGATGACGGCGATGAGGGAGATCAGGGCGACGAGCTGGTCCTCGTCGAAGTGCTTGGTGGCGTTCGCCCAGGCCTCGTCGGTGACACCCCCGGCCGCGTCGGCGATACGGGTGCCCTGCTCCGCCAGTTCCAGCGCGGCGCGCTCGGCTTCGGTGAAGACCTTGGCCTCACGCCAGGCCGCGACCAGGTGGAGGCGCTGCGGGGCCTCTCCGGCCGCGATGGCGTCCTTGGTGTGCATGTCCGTGCAGAAGCCGCAGCCGTTGATCTGGCTCGCGCGGATCTTCACCAGCTCCTGGACCGCGCCCGGCAGTGTCGAGTCCGACACCACCTTGGCGGCCGAGTTGATGTGTTTGAGCACCTTCCCCGCGAGCGGGTGGCTGAAGTAGTTGAGACGCGATTCCACGTTGATCTCCCTCACTGAGTTGCGGATACACACTTATGACCGGGTGACCCGGCAGTGTGTGACAGCAAGTCGATGTTCATATTCATGAACAGTGCTCACGTGGGTGTACATGGCGGAGTCTCTGTGTAACGCTCGGTCAACTCCTATCTCCTACGGCTCAGTTGGAGGCGTGGACATGAGTGTTTCCCGACGCAGTGTGCTGACGACGGCTGCCGGTGCCGCGGTCGTGGGTGTCGCCTCGACACCGGCGGTGGGCGCGGCCACCCCCCATGCGCTCCGCGAAGCCGCCGACTTCGCCGCCGAGCGGATCCGTACTGTCGCTCCGAACGTGACCGCCTTCCCGGTCGGAACGCATTTCGAGAAGTGGGTCTACTCGCAGAACGGCGGCTGGGTCGGCGGGTTCTGGCCGGGAACGCTGTGGATGGCGTGGCTGCACACCAGGGACGACACCTTTCGCACATGGGCGCTGGCGTCGGCGGAGAAGCTGGCCCCGCGTCAGTACGACACCAGCACGCACGACCTCGGCTTTCTCTTCTACCCGTCGTGGGCCACCGCCTGGCGGCTCACCGGCGACGACGCCTGGCGAACAGGTGCCGTACAGGCCGCCGAATCCCTGATCCAGCGGTACAACCCGCGCGGACGCTTCATCCGCGCCTGGGGAGCGTTGACCGATCCCACGAACGCGGGCCGGGTCATCATCGACACGATGATGAACCTCGACCTCCTCGCGTTCGCGAGCCGCCAGACCGGCGACCCGAAGTACCTGGACATCGCCGTGGAGCACGCGAGGACGACCCAGCGTGTGTTCCCGCGCGCGGACGGATCGACCCCGCACGTGTACGACTTCGACCCGGACACCGGCGCGCCGATCGGCCCCAACACCGTGCAGGGCTACAGCCCCACGTCGTGCTGGTCGCGCGGACAGGCGTGGGGACTGTACGGGTTCACCACCATGTACCGGCGCACCGGGAACGCCGAGTTCCTGGCCACCGCCCGCAGGCTCGCGGACTTCGCGGTGCGGTCCCTCACCCCGGACCACGTCCCCGTGTGGGACTACCGCGCGCCCCAGCAGCCCCACGACATCAAGGACGCGTCGGCCGGCGCGATCACGGCCTGCGGACTGCTCGACCTGGCCGACGCCACCGGCAGGCGCTCCTACCGTGAGGTGGCGTTACGGCTGCTCACCGCACTGGCGGAGACCTGTCTGACGAGGAACTCCGCCCGCGCGGAGGCGGTCGTGGCCCGCTGCACCCGCCACCGCCCCAATGAGGACGGGATCGAGATCTCCCTTCCGTACGCCGACTACTACCTGCTCGAAGGCATCCTGCGCGTGCTGCGACCGCACGAGGTCGACCGGGCGATCGACCTCTCCACGGTCTGACAGCCGCCACGGGACGCGGGTCGCCGATCAGCCCGCGATGGAGTCCAGCTGTTCCGCCGCCGGACGCAGTGCCCACAGGTCCCCGCCCGGCGGCGCCTCCAGCGACGGAACCGCCCGCCGTGCCCGCGCGTCACCGGCGTCGGCGACAGCGTGGACGACATCGGTCGCCGCGTACTGCAGGAACCCGAGTTCCGGATGCGGCCAGGAAGCGGCCCCCGTCGCGGTGGGCAGCAGGTAGTCCACCGCCCCGAACAGGCTCTGCCCGTCCGGGCCCCGGTACGTCCACAGGTTCACGCCGACATGCCGGCCGACGGCCGCGAGCCGGGTGTGGGCGACCAGCGAGAACGTCGAGTAGTGCCAGCTCCTGGTCCGCGTCAGCTCCTGCGGCTGACTGCCGTCGGACGCGATCTGCTGCGTGATGCGCGTGCTCCGGACGCTCAGGACCGTGCGACGGGCCAGGTCCCTGTCGCCGGTCGCGTAGGCGAGTGCGGCGAGCTGCATGTCGTAGAAGGTGCCGTGGTTGTTGGTCGCGGCGGCCTCCTCCTTGCCGAAGTCGCTGTTCCTGAGCCAGCCGAGGAAGTCGGTGTTCCACCGCGCCATGCCGGCGCGGTCCGACCTGGTCCAGCCCGGGGCGCCGGTGTCCAGCAGGGCGAGTGCGTCGAGGACGCTGGTGAAGGACTGCGAGAAGTCGATGATGCCGATGGCGCGGCCGTCGAACCTGCAGGGGATGAACTGCGCGTGGTTCAGGTTCGGGTTCATCCTTGTGGCCGGGTCGAGGAACCAGGTGCGCAGGACCTGCCCGGCCTTCTCGGCGTACCGCTTCTTGCCGGTGTAGTACCAGGCGAGGGAGAGGTCGTAGACGGAGTCGAAGGTCTTCTCGACGTCCTGGCGGTCGGTGCCGGAGTCGACCTCGGGTTGCGCTCGCCGTCGCGCTGCACGTACGGGCAGCCCCAGGGGTTGTCGGCGGTCGGGGGCGTGGTGGGCCACCAGTACGGTGCCTGGCTGAGGTAGTCGTGAACGTCCCCGCCGGGCGCGGGCCGTGGCTTGTCGACGACCGTCCAGGGGCCCTGGTCCAGCCACTTGTCGGCGCGGATCGTCAACGCCCGTACAGCTTTCCGCAGTTGCCGGTCACCGCGATCGAGGCGGAGCCTGTTCTGCTGGAGCCGGGTGCCGTCCAGTACGGCGGTGTGCGGGACCTTGGGCGTGGCCTGCGCCGAGGCGGCGGGGACGGTGGTGCCGGCGGCGAACGCGGCGAGAGCCACCAGAAGGACGCCCAGGCGTGACACTGTCGAGAGTGCGCTCATGGATCCACTCCGTTCAGGTAGGTGAACGTGCGGTGAGGTGCTCCGTGCGCTACAGCGCGCGCTGCGCCGCGTGCAGATTGCGCGGCCGGACCGCGTGCGGGCTGCCGTACAGCTCCAGTCGCGTATGCAGGTCACCCGTGAAATCGGGTACGTCGATCTGGTCGAACTCCCTGACCTCGTCGATGCCGACGGTCGCGGAGTACGGCGCCAGGCCGTCGATCCTGACCAGGCCCGCCCGGGCGTTGGTGACGCGGATGTTCCAGTGGGTGAAGCGGGCGCCGAACAGGGGACCCGCGCTCGCGTCGCCGCCGTGGCGGCCGTTGTTGTTCAGGGTGATGTCGGTGCGGACGTTGGCGAAGGGCAGGCCGCGATGGCTGTCGAAAGTGCCCGTCCGCATGTCGCCGCGCGACCAGACGTTGTACGAGGACAGCCCCTCGACGTTGATGCCGTGCAGCTGGGTTCCGGACGGCGCCGGGCTGGTGCGCTCCTCGATCGTGAAGTCCTCGACGAGGTTGTCGTGCGAGCCCTCGCGGCAGAAGTAGGGGTGATGGGAACCGCGGCCGGTGACACGCGTCCGCCGCAGGGTGCACGCGGAGGCGGACACCAGACCGAAGCCGTTGTCGACGTGGCGGACCGTCACGTCGTCCACCCAGCAGTCGTACGCGCACTGCAGGACGACACCGTTGTGCCCCTTGTCCAGTAGATGCGGCTGCTGCGGAGCCTCCGCGGCCTCCAGGGTCAGCCCCTCGACACCCGAACCGGTCAACTCCGGTACATGGGTGGTCAGTCGGGGGTCCCACTCCGGGCGTACGTCGAGGGGGAGAGGACGCTCCAGGGTGACGTGCCGGCCACGGACCCGGGTGATGCGGACCGGCCATTCGTAGGGGACGTACGACGTCAGTTTGGTCTTGTCGTCCCAGACGTAGGTCTCCGGTCCGGGGCCGCCGCCGCACATGTGCTCCAGGAGCGTGTGGTCCGGGTCGTCGGCGAGGCGGAGCAGCACCAGTGAGCCGGGGTGCAGCCGGGACGGGTCCGAGACCGTCACCGTCCAGGAGCCCTGTCGCGCCGGGGCGACCGTGGTCAGCGTCCGCCACTCGTCGCGCCGGTTGCCCGTCCAGCCCTCGAAGGGCCACGTCTTCGCCCTGATCGCGGTGACGAGGGAGTTCCAACGGGCCTCGGGGGCCAGCCAGATCAGACCGCCCGCCCATGACCAGCCCGACTTGTCGCCGCCGTAGCGGGAGCCGTACACGCCCATGAGTTCGGTGAGGTTCTTCGTCGCGTACAGCGTCGTACGGTCGCTGCCCGCACCCTTGAGGGTCACGTTCGAGCGGTTCACGCGGATGATGTCGTCGATCCGGAACATGCCCGGCGGGACCGTCACCGTGCCGCCGCCCGCCCTGCCGACCGCGGCGATGGCGCGGTTGATCGCGGGAGCGGAGTCGGTCGTCCCGCCCGCCACGGCGCCGAAGTCCCGTATGTCGGCGACGGCGGGGCGGCGGGGGAAGCGCACCGCCCCGCCGCGGAAACCGGCTCGGCCGATGTAGGGGATCTGGGGGTGGGTGAAGGGAGTGCGGCTCAACTCCCGCCACAGGGCCGGGATTTCGGCCGAACCCGGGTCGGCTGCCGCTGAGGTACCAGCGCCGGCCGCGACGGCGGCAGCGCTTCCCAGTAGGGCCCGTCTGGTCATGCCCATGACATTCGAGGTGTCGGATGTGTCCGTGTGCGCGTTTCTCATGTCCGTTCGCCCTTCCCATGGTGCTGGTCATGGATATGAACGACGTTCATAATTGCGTCGACCGGTGAGCATGCCATGGCACCTGTGAGTGGGAAAGAGGTCGCGCAGGGTTATTTCCCGTGGACCGTTGGTGGACCTTTAGTGGACCTCTACAAGGAAGGCAGGCCTGCTGGTTCAGATCGCTGAACGCCAGGGGGTACGGGACCGAGGCGCCCCAGGAGGCCGACGCGCAGCGGGTCCGTGTCCGGGAGACCGAGATCGGCCGTGATCGCCAGGGCCTGTGTCCAGGCGCTGTCGGCGGCGTGCGGGCGAGCCGTGGCGTGCTGGATGTCGCCGAGGCAGAGCAGCCCGGCGGCCTCGCTGTGGCGGTCGCCGGTCCGGTGGAACAGGTCGACGGCCCGGCGGTAGCAGTCGGCGGCCTTCTCGTGTGCTTCGAGGCGGTGGTGGATGTAGCCGAGGCTGTCCCAGATGTGGGCCTGTCCGTTGAGGTCCGCGGTCTCCTGGGCCAGGCCGAGGGCCTCGCGGCAGTGCGCGAGGGCCTGTTGGTGGTCGCCGAGCTGGGCGAGGATCCAGCCGATGTGGTTCAGGGCGGCGGACTGCCCGGCCCGGTCACCGGCGGCCCGATGGTGCGCGAGGCTGCTGTGGGCGTGGCCGAGAGCCTGCCGGCGACGGCCCTGTGCCTCCGACATCCGGGACAGGTGCTGGTGGATACGGGCCTGCCCGGTGTGGCTGCCGACCTCGTCGAACAGCTCCAGCGCGTACAGGTAGTGGGCGCGGGCGTCGTCGGGACGGTCCAGCCGGTCCTGGGCGAGTCCGAGACCGCGGTGGGCGTCGGCCTGCCCGGTCCTGTCGCCCCGGCGCAGCGCGGCGTCGAGGGCCGCGGTGTGGACGGCGGTCAGTGCCCGCCAGTACCCGTGCCGGTCGAGATACGTGGTGAGCGCCGAGGCGAGCTGCCAGGTATGGGCGTCGAAGCCCGATGCGGGGGCCTGCTGCACGGCCGCGAGGAGAACCGCTTGCTCAGCGGTGAACCAGGCCTGCGCCTGCGAGTGGTCCGACAGTTCGGCGGGAGCCGAGCCCGGCTGGGCGGGCGGCAGCGGAGTCGGGTGGGGCCGGGGCGTCAGCAGGGCGTCGGCCGTGTGAGCGGTGTGCAGATAGTGGTCGAGCATCCGGTGCACGGCCGGGCGCCGGACGGCGTCGCTGTCGTGGGTGGCGGCGAGTTCGGCGGCGTAGGCGCGCAGCAGGTCGTGGAAGGCGTATCGGCCGGGGACAGGTTCGGTGAGCAGGTGTCCGCGCACCAACTCGGTCAGCAGAACACGGGCGCGTGGCATCGGTACGTCGGCCAGGGCGGCGATGGCCGGCAGGGCGGCGTCCGGGCCGGAGTGCACGCCCAGCAGCCGGAAGAGGCGGGCGGCCCCGGTGCTGAGCGTGCGGTAGGACCAGGAGAACACCGCCCGCACCTGGCTGACCGGCTCCCCGCCGTCGAGGGCGTCGAGGCGTTCGTCGGCCCGGCGCAGCTCCCCGGCGAGCGCGGAGAGGGGGAGACCGGGCTGGGCGGCGGCACGGGCGGCGACGATCGCCAGGGCGAGCGGCAACCCGGCGCACTGGCCGACGATCTCCCGTACGGCGGCCGGTTCGGCCGTCACCCGGTCCGCGCCGAGTCGGCCGATCAGCAGCTCCCGGGCCTCGGCGGGAGCGAGCAGACCGAGCGTCAGCAGATGGGCTCCCTCGGACGCGGCCAGCCCGGTCAGCGTCTTCCGGCTCGTGACCAGAGCCAAGCATCCGGGCGACCCCGGCAGCAGTGGCCGGACCTGCTCGGCGTCGCGGGCGTTGTCCAGCACCACCAGCACCCGCCGCCCGGCCAGAAGGCTGCGGTACAACCCGGTCTGCGCCTCCAGGCCGACCGGGACACGGTCCGGCGACACCCCGAAGGCGTCCAGGAACCCCCGTACCACCTCGGCGGGGCTCACTGCCGGCCCGCCGGGGGCGAACCCGTGCAGATTCACGTACAACTGCCCGTCGGGAAAGGCCCGTTGGGCCCGTCGCGCCCAGTGCACGGCCAGCGCGGTCTTGCCCACCCCCGCGGTGCCCGACACCGCCGAGATCACCACCGCCGACGGCTGGTCCGTCGCGGAGGCGAGGATCTCCTCGAGCCGGGCGAGTTCCTTGCCGCGCCCGGTGAACCCCCTTACACCCATGGGCAGTTGTACGGGGATCTCGCCCGGCCGTGGCACTGCCGCCACCGTCGGCCGGGCCGGGGGGAGTGCGCGGGGAGCGGCTGGGGCAGGGGTGCGGGGCGCCGGCCAGGCGGAGGGTTCGGAGGGGCCTCCGCGCAGGATCGACTGGTGCACCTTCCGCAACTCCGGCCCGGGGTCGGCGCCCAGTTCGTCGGCCAGCCGCTGCCGGACGGTGGCGTAGCGGTCCAGCGCCTCCGCGCCGCGCCCGGCGGAGTGCAGGGCCCGCATCAGGGCCCCGGTCAGCGGCTCCACCAGCGGGTGCTCGCCGAGCAGTTCGGTGAGCGGGCCGATCACGGTGACCGGATCGCCGACGCGTGTCTCCAGGTGGGCCCATCCGACGACGGCGTCCACACGCTGCTGCCGCCACGCCTCACGCACCCGCCCCGCCCAGGGCCCGCCGAGCCCGGCCAGCGGCTCCCCGCGCCAGAGGCCGAGCGCCTCGCGCAGCAGCGAGGCCCGTGCTTCGTCCGTCCGCCCCGACTCCCGGGCGTGCCCGACCAGTTGCCGGAACCGGTGTAGGTCCACCTGGTCCGGGCGAGCCTCCAGAAGGTATCCGCCCGAACGGCGCACCAGGCGTAACCGGGCGTCCTCCGCGTCTCCGGTCTGCTCGCACAGTCGCCGGATCCGGGCGATGTGGGCGTGCAGCGCGCGTCGTGCGCCGTCGGGTGGATCGGCGCTCCAGACCCGCTGGATCAGTGTGTCGGCCGTGACGGGCCGTCCGGTGTCCACGGCAAGCGCCGCGAGAACGGCCCGGCGCTGGGGTGGGCCGACCTCCGCCGTCCTGCCGTGCACCGAGAGTTCCACCGGACCGAGAAGTCGCACATCCACCACGATCTCCACACTCCTAGTGCAGAACTTCTCCACGTGTCGCGCACACTCCCACACCGGGCGACAACCTATCGACAACGTTCTGAGCCACAGTCGGCCCTCAGTCTGAGGGTCGGAGAGGTGTCCACGCACGGCGGCGCCCCGCGTGAAGGGAACGGTGGCGCGTGGAGTCGGGGGAGCCGTGCGAAACGGGCGGGGGCTGGGGGAGACGGACGTGAAGGAAGCACGGGGAGCGACAGCGACGGAGATGGCGGCTCCACCGGTTCGGCAGCTTGACCGGCTGCCCGGGCCCGAGGGCGTCGCGGGGCATGCGCCTGCCACGCCGGACGGTGGCGGGCGGAGTGTGCTGGAGGGTGCCTTCGTGCTGCTGGAGGCGGTGGAGCGGTCCGGCCAGGCCGGGTTGACCCGGCTCGCGTCGGAGTGCGGGCTGCCCAAGACGACCGCGTACCGGCTGCTGGAGCAACTGGTCGAGCTGGGTGCCGTGGAGCGGGACCGCGGGGGCTATCGCATGGGCTCGCGGATCTTCCGGCTCGGGCAGGCGTGGCAGCCGTATCCCGGGCTGCGGTCCGCCGCACGGGGGCCGGCCCGCCGGCTGGCGCGGGTCACGGGCGCGGTGGTGGGGGTGAATGTCCTGCGGGAGGGGCGGACACTGGTCCTGGACTGGACGTCCCGCGAGACCGACGAGGCGCCCGACCTCCTGCCGGACGGCGTGGTCTGGCCCTGGTTCACTGCGGCGGGCAAGGTGCTGGTGGCCGGAGCTCCCCCACGGCTCCCGCTCGGACCGCTGCCCGCGTCCTGGCGACGCGAATCCGCGGCGATCCGTGACCGGGGTGTCGCATTCGACCGGGAGGAGGTGGCGGCGGGGGCGTGCTGTGTGGCGGTGCCGTTGTACGGGCCGAGTGGCGTGCCGCTGGCGTCCTTGAGTGTCGTGACCGACCCCGCGCACAGCCTGGACCGGCTCGTGGATGTGGTTCAGCAGGCGGGGAGGACGATCAGCGCGCGACTGGGCGGGAGGTGAACCGGCGCTCCTGGGAGTGAGGTTGTCGCGGGTGGCGGGTGGGGCCGCGAAAACTTGTGTGCTTAATGTGTTCAAGTTGTGGGTACTGCGTGGTCAAGAAGTGCTGAGATCATGTGCACTCCACTTGGTGAGTCGGAACATGTCGGACGTCGTGCTCGGGGGACGGACCGGACGAACTATGAGCACGAGCGACTTACCCGACCCCGCGCCGCGCTCGGCGCCGGGCCCGCCCGACGCTGGGGCCCCGGTCGTCGGGGATGCCGGGGGCGCGATGCGCAACGTGCGCGCCCAACTCGCCGAACTCCTGGGCCGTACACCGGAGTCGGTCTCGGTGATCAGCCGTGACGGGACGGGACGGGCTGGCCGGTCGACGTCGAGGTCGTGGAACTGGAGCGCATCCCCGATTCCACCAGCGTCCTCGCCGTCTACCGGGTGACGCTGGATGCCGACGGTCTTCTTCTCGGCTACGCCCGCAGCCGCCGCCACACCCGAGGCCAGGTCGACCGGCAATCAGGGTGTGCGGGGTGGTCCGCGCGGCGACCGGGGTGCCGGTCCATCGGCTCCCTCCGCGTGACGGGGCCCTCTGTGTACGACTGTTCCGCCCGCTGTCGCAGCGTCCGTGTCCGCGACGCACTCGCCCCGTGACCCGGTTGAGTCGGTCCGGGATCCCAGTCCGGTCGCCGTACGGCATCCCACCGTCGACGCCCGCCCCGCACACCCTCGCCCCACCTCTGAGAGGGAACCTCACCGATGACCATACTTGCCCAGACCGCCGCCCCCCCCGTGCTCAGAAGACCGACGGAGGCCTCTACGACATCCTCGACCTGATCCTTGACCGCGGACTCGTGATCGACGTCTTCATCCGGGTGTCGGTGATCGGCATCGAGGTGCTGCGTATCGACATCCGCATCGTCATCGCCAGCGTCGACACCTACCTGCGCTTCGCGGCGGCGACCAATCGCCTCGACCTGGAGAACCGCGGTACTCCCGTGGTGACTCCGGCGCCCGTGTTGTTCACACCGGACCTGCCCACCGCCGTGGCGTCCGGAGGCCGGACGGCCGTACTGCCGAGCGTCGTGTCGGCTCCCGCTCCCGGCAGTGTCGTCACGCAGGGGCAGCCCGTCACCGTCTGGCCGCCCGGTATCGGGGCCGCGGGCCCCGTCGTCGGGAACCTGGGACAGACGGTGGGGCGGGCACTCGGGACGGTCGGACAGACGGTCGGTGGCGTCACCCCGATCGTCGGGGGAGCGGTCGGCAGTGTGGCGCCCACCGTGGGTGGAGTGGTCGGCATCGTGGGCCGGACGGCCGACACCGTGGTGGGATCCGTCGTCCCGACCGCGGCGACCGTGGTGAGCGCTGTCGCCCCGGTGGCCGCTACCGCGGTCCCGGTGACGGATCCCGTGGTGCCCAGCGCCGGTGAGGCCGGTGCCGTGGAGCAGACGGCGGTCCCCACCACGCAGGAAGTGGCCGACACCTCGGGTTCGACCGCGGCCCGCCCCCAGCAGGCTCACCCCGCCGCTCGTGACAAGCCCCGGGGCAACAAGGGCCGGCCGGACGGGGAGGCCTGACGGATGCCGCTCTACCTCTACGCGGTCACGGACGCGGACCATCCGCTGCCCGTCGACGGTGCCACCGGAATCGGGGCCTCGCCCGCACCCCTGAGGGCGGTGCGCGCGGCCCGGGTGGCCGCCGTCGTCAGCGAGGCGCCGGCACAACTGCGCGCCAAACGAAGAGACTTGATGGTCCATCAGAAGGTGCTGTTGATGCTCGGTGCCGCGGGTGCCGTGCTACCGCTGCGCTTCGGCACACTCGCCCCCGACGTCGGCGCGGTGCGCCGCGCGCTGGCGGACCAGGAGTCGTTGTTCACCGATCGGCTCCGAGACGTCGAGGACCGTGTCGAGTTCAATGTCAAGGCCTTGCAGGACGAGGACACCGCCCTGCGCGATGTCCTGCGGGACAGTGCCGAAGCCCGACGCCTGAGCGCCCTCACCCGGGACGGCACAGGCGCGCACGACGACCAGGTGGCCCTCGGCACGGTCGTCGCCGCCGGAGTTGAAGCCCTACAGGCGCGGCACGCCCAGGACATCGCCCGCCGACTGGAGCCGCTGGCTCACCGCACCGCCGCGGGTGATCCGACGGGCGAGGTCTTCCTGAACCTGAGCCTGCTGATCGAACGCCGGCAGGCCGACGCGTTCGACGCGTCCGTGGGCCGGGTCGCCGAGAGCCTCGGTCACGGGCTGGAACTCCGGGTGACCGGACCTCTTCCGCCCTACAGCTTTGTCTGACCGAGTTGTCTGAACGCTGTGTCCGACCGCTGTGTTCGACCGCGTGGGAAGGAGAGCGCCGTATGGGTCTGCTGAGCGGTCTGCCACTGGCTCCGCTGCGCGGGGTCGGCTGGGTGCTCGAACAGGTGGTGCGGGAAGCGAATCGGCAGTACGCCGACCCCGCCCCCATCCACCGTGAAACGCCGACGTGGAACTGGTCCGCATCTCGCTGCGCGCCCTGCTCACCTCGGTCGAAGGCGCTGTCGAAGGAGTCACGGAAGGAATCCTGACGTGACATCACAAGACGAGCCCGCACCGGACTCCGGACAGTCCTCGGCCCGACGCCTCGACCTGGACAAGGACACGGTCGAACGCGACCTCGTCCGACTGGTGCTCACCGTCGTGGAGTTGCTGCGCCAGCTCATGGAACGGCAGGCCATCCGACGGGTCGAGAGGAACAAACTGACCGAGGAACAGGAAGAACGCATCGGCATGACGCCGATGATCCTCGACGACCGCATGACCGAACTGCGCGAGCGCTACGGCCTGAGCCCCGAGGACCTGAATCTCGACCTCGGCCCGCTCGGTCCCCTTCTGCCGCGGAAAGAGGGGCGCTACTGAGGCTTTTGAAGGACTGTCGACGAACTGTCGACGGATTATCGACGACCTCTGCGACGGTTGCCTGGAACGAGCGGCCATGAGCAGAAGGGGGATTCTGTGACCGTCGATGAATCGTCGGAGTCTGTTGACGCGACGACGCCCAAGATCACGCCCAAGCCGGACGATATACCGGCGAGTGTGAGTATCTCCTGGCCGACCGGAACGGTGCGGGCGGGGAGGCAGGTACAGATCACGGTGAGTGTCAACCGCGGCACCGGTTGGACTTGGGATAAGGAGCGAAGGCGATGGGAAAAGAACCCTCTGGTCACCTTCACCCAGTCAAATCTCTACATTCTGGGTAGGAAAATCAATTCCCCCGGAGGAGGCGGATTCACCTATACCGCGACCTTCCCGAGCGCGGGAAACCAGGGCCTCTCGGCGGACGCTGAGAAAACCGACGGAGCCTGGCTGCAGGCCCCCGCACGGATCATCTCGGTGGCCGAGGCGCCCCCTCCGGCGTTCACGTGGACGGCGCCGACCGATGGCGCGGCGGTCGATCTGGGGCCGGCCGGTGGACAGACCGAGGTGCGGCTGACGGCGGGGAGCGATCAGTTCCAGCCGTTCACGGTGAGCATCACGCGCGACGGTCTGCCCGCTCTTGCCGAGCAGTTCTCGGGCACCTCGTACGCGAAGACGGTCACGTTCGGGCCGGCGACGGCGGGCGCCCGGTCGATCTCCGTGAAGTGCGCCGATCCGAACGGGCTTTCGTCGACGCAGACCCGGTCGCTGGTGGGGCGTGACAGCGTGCCGCCGACCGTGGCACTCGACCCCTTCAGCGACAGGCAGACGGCCAGGTCGTTTCCCCACACCGTCACCCTCACCGGGAGGACGAACGGGGCGGCGTCCGGGATCACCGGGGTCGTCTTCGCGTTCACCAACGGCCCGTCGGGGTCGGCGCAGGACACGTCGTCCGGCCGGGACTGGTCGGCGTGGCGGGTGCAGGCTCCCCTGGCCGCCATCGGGACCTATCCGTTCAGGGTCACCGTCACCAACTCCCGTGGGAGCACGGTCTCCGCCTCCGGAACCATCACGCTGGTCGCTCAGGGCCCTCCGGTGTTCACGTGGGTGACTCCGGCCGATGGCGGGGTGGTCGATCTGGGGCCGGCCGGTGGTCAGGCCGAGGTGAGGCTGACGTCGGGGAGCGATCAGTTCTACCCGTTCACCGTGAGCATCGCGCACGACGGTCTGCCCGCCACGACGCAGCAGTACACGGGTACGGAGTTCACGAAGACGGTGACGTTCGGGCCCATGCCGCTCGGATCCCGGTCGATCACGGTGACGTGTGCCGATCCGAACGGTCTCTCCTCGACGCAGACCCGTTCGCTGGTGGGGCGTGACAGCGTGCCGCCCACGGTGGCGCTCGACCCCTACGAGGGGAGCCAGACAGCCACTTCGCTGCCGCATCCTGTCACTCTCACCGGGACGACGAACGGCGCGCAGTCCGGGGTCACCGAGGTCGCCTACGAATTCGACAACGGTCCATCGGGGGTCGCGCAGGACACTTCGCCGGGCGGTGACTGGTCGACCTGGCGGGTGCAGGACGCCCTGCCCACGACCGGGACCTATCAGTTCAGGGTCATCGCCACCAACTCCCGTGGGAGCACCGTCTCCGCCCCCGGAACCATCAACCTGCACCTGTAGCCGATGGGATCACGCACGTGACGTCATTCAGGGACCGGGTGATGCTGGAGCTGGGCGATCCGGCGGCGTTCGGCGCGCTGCTGCGGCCCGCCGGGGATTCCGACCGGCAGCTGATCCGCACCATGCTGGCCGCGACGTACGACCTGTCGGCGGTCCGGATCGACCGGATCCGGGACGTGACGGTGGGCGAACTGGAACTGCAGCACCCGCTCTTCGTCACGGACCGGAAGACGGGCACCTGGACACAGACGGTGCCCAGCTACGCCCGGACGGAACTCGCCCTGGACGAGACGACGTCACGGAATCCGGTGTGGATCGACATTCTGGCCCGGCTGCGGGTCACGGTGGTGGCGGAGATCGATCCGGCCGGTGCCGAATCGGTCGTCTCCGAGGCGGCCGACGGTTTTTCCACGCTGGACGAGTTCCGCCGGCAGTTCCCGTTCGTCGACCTGGACGCGTTCATGGCCGAGCACGGCATCAGCACCGTGGAACAACTGCGCGACGCCTTCCAGTACTTGCTGACAACCGTACGTCTACGGGCCGCCGCACCATTCGATCCGGACGACCCGGGAAACACGTACACACTGAATGTCGCGCTCGCCGCGCTGGCGGTCGACCCCTTCGATATCGCCGAAGGGCTGCGGGCCGCCCGAATGGTCCGGGAAACGAGCAGAGAACTGACCGGCGCACCGCAGCGTGCGATTCCGGCGGAATGCACAGCGGCTTACGCGGTCGCCGTCGTGTTCGCGGAGGAGGGGCCCGGCGGGAGCGGGATCACCGCCGCCGCGGTCGGGCGACTGTTCGCCGGGACGGGTGTCGCGGCGCTGTTCCTGAACACGAATTGAGGAACGCGAATTAGCGGTCGCGAGCCGACGATCGAGAGCCGATGATCGTGAGCCGGGAAATCGACATACCACTGATCGGCATACCACTGAACGCCATCGCACATCAGGCCCGAGAGAGACAGAGGAGGGGCCGATGACCGTCCGCTATGTCCGGGTGAAACCGGTAGTCAATCTGTTCGCACCAGCCGTTCGCGCATACGGCAACATCGCCGTGGTCGGCACGATCGAACTGCCCGAGGAGTCACCGCCGACCGATCCCGCCCAGGTGAACATCCCGCTCGACTTCACCGACCCGCACGAAGCACGTCGGCGCGCTCCGGGTGACCTCGGGAAGGCCGTGGCCCTCGCTTTCGAGCAGTCGCCCGGCCCGACCCTGGTGACGGCCGTGCGGGTGGACGAGCAGGACCCTGACTGGCAGGCCGCGCTGGACGTGGTCGCCGGACTCGACGTGCAACTGGTGGTGCTGGCCAACACTCCGCTGGACGCCACCACCGGTCATGTCGAGGCCCCGGAAGGCGCGTTGGTGACCCTGGCCAAGCATGTCGCCTCGGTGTCGGAGACCGGCGCCGAGGGCAAGCAGCGGATGGGCGTGGCCATGCTGCCCAAGGACTCGTCCGACCCGACGCCGGTCACGGGCACCCTGGCCCACGAGCGCATGGTCTACATCGCCCATCGCAGCGACCAGGACGCCGCGGCGGCCGTGGCCGGCACGATCGCGGGCCACCAACCGCACATCTCCCTGCTGCTGAAGCCGGTCAACATCACCAGCCCGCCGTTCACCCAGGCCCGGATCGGGGACCTGAACGGCCCGGAGACGTTCGAATCCGGACCGGCCGGGCTCGGGGTGAACTGGCTGACCAGCCCGTCGATCATCCCCGGCGGTGGCGTCTACATGGGAGAGGGCTACACCGGGAACCCGGGCACGACGAAGTACATCGACGCCATGCGCACGATCGACGACCTCAACTTCCGGCTCAACGCACAGCTCATCAGGACGATCGGCAACGTGCGGATCAGCCGCTCGGGGCTGCGCGCGCTGATCGCCCGGCTTGAGGCGATCCTCGCCCCCGAAGTGCGGAACGACGTGCTGAACGGCTTCGAGGTCTTCGTTCCCCTGCTGACGCTGCTGGACAGGGACCCGGCGACGCTCACCGCCGCCGAGGCCGAGCAGATCCACGACGCCGAGGTGCGGCGGACGGTGCAGGTCATGGTGGCGATCCACTACGCCGGTGCCATGCACCGGCTTTCCCTCACGATGAAGTTCGACTAGGGGAGCACCGATGCCGGACTGGAACACCAGGCTCGAGGTGAAACTCGGGGACAGCACCATCACCCCGATATCGAGCTTCACCCCGACGTTCAACGTGCCGCACACCGTGCTGCACAGCATCGAGGCGGACAACGTCGGTTTCGTCCGACAGCCGTTCACCTTCACCTTCATGATGGCGGTGCCCGCGGTGGCCGCGGCCGTCGCCGATCTGACCGAACTGGCCGCGAACGGCCAGGAGTTCTCCGTGGTGGTCGCCGAGAAGAAGGGCACCGACTGGGCGTTCGACTCCATGAAGTTCGCCCGCTGCGTCGTCACCTCGGCCAATCCCAGCAACGTGGTGATCGACGGCGTACCGCAGGCCAGCTTCAGCTGCCTCGCGCTGGACGTCGGCTTGGAGGCGTAGCCGCCGTGGACGCCGAGGACGCCGGGGAGGAGACAGGCGGCTCGTTCGAACTGCCCGGTTTCGCCGCCGGTGGACGGGTGGACCGCACCGGTATCGCGCTGGTCCACGAGGGCGAGTACATAGTGCCCGCGCCCGGCAGCGAGGCGGCCGTCTCGCCGCACGCCGCCGGTGCCGGCCCGGTGATCAACTACCACTTTCCGGTCGAGATACAGGCGGTGGAGTCACTGCCCGAGAGCGAGAGCGCACAACTGGTCGGACAGGTCTTCGACCAGCTCGGGCGGGAACTGGCCAGTCGGCTCTGAGCCGACCGGCTCTGAAGCAGTCGGCTCTGAGCCCGGGCGCGGCCGGATCGACAAGCGTGGGGGGAGACATGGCGACGGGGACGAACGTCCCGGTGCTGGTGGGGCCGGTACCACTGCTCTACGTACAGAAGATGACGGTCGTCGAGGGCTACGAGATCGAACGGATCATGGGCAGCCGGTTCCTCCAGGCCACCCGGCCCACCAAGAAGCAGATCAGTATCGAGGCGTTGCTGATCGGCTCGAACCGGTTCGGGCTGAAGAAGGCGCTGGAGGCCCTGGCGCTGACGTCCAGGGCGCTGGTGGCGACCTCCGCGGCCCTGCTGCCCAACGGCATCCCCGTGGTGTCCGGCCTCACGATCAGCCTGGACATGCAGATCACCGAACTGCACTTCACGCAGAGCGTGGCCAGACGGGATGCCCTGGACGTGTCGATCTCGCTGTTGGAGGTCCCACGGTCCAGCCTGATCGCGGTCGTCGGCGAAGTGGCGGATCTCGCCGTGGGCGCCGGGACCGCGCTGCTGCCGGGCTCCGTCGCGCCCAACCCGATCGCCCGCGCGGCGCAGGGCCTGTTGTAGCCGCCGTTCAGCGAATCAGGATCGAGTCCAAGTCCAAGTCCAGGACCAAGTCGAAGTCCAGGACCGAGTCCAAATCCAGGACCAGGAAGGAGGCATCCGTGGTGACGCGCAGTTTTCTCAGGTTGCCGATCGACGCCGACGAGGGTTTCCCGCAGGCGTTCCGGCTGGCCGTGTCCGGCCGCAACTACCAGTTCCGGCTGTACGCCAATGTCGCGGAGGACATCGTCGACAGCGCGCCGTCCGGGCCGCTCGACCTGCCGTCCGCGAAGGCGTTCCTGGTGCTGTCGGTGGACCGGGAGGAACCCGGCGGGCCGGTCACGATCCTGCGCCGCAAGCTGGTGCCCGACGTGGAGTACCCGGCGGCCGAACTCGCCCTGACCTTCCGGACGATGAGGCTGGACCTCCGCAATCTCAACGCGGCCGGCTCGTTCGGCTCCGAAGTGGTCGGCGGGGTGGCACTCGTATGAGCTTCGTGCTGTGGTACCGGATCGAGATCGCCGAGGCCGATGTGTCCGGCGGTGTGTTGGCCTCGACGGTGGGTGCGCTGGCCGCGCAGTCCGGGCTGGGGCTGCCGCTCACGGTGTCCAACGACGTCCTGAGCGGCTCCCTGGTCATCGACGCGGACATCACCGTGACGATGACCGACGGCGCGGGCGTGGACACGTTCGAGATCAGCCTGATCAACCTGCCAGGCCAGGTCACGGAGCTGATCAAGAACACGCACGCCGCCAAGCCGGTCAACGCCACCGTCCACCTCGGATACTTCGACGAGCCGACGACCAGGACGACGACCGCGGGACAGGTGCTGGTCGGCCGGATCGTCTCCGTGACCGGCAGTGTCGGCAGCGACGGCCTCTCCCGCACCGTGCTCTGCGGCCAGGAGGAAGGCGGGTACCTGCTGCGCAGCACGCCGGTGGAGCAGGACCGCCGGGTGGGCACCGAGTTGGTCGACCTGGCCGCGTCACTGGCCAAGGCCGCCGGGGTACCGCTGGCGGACGGCTCCACGGTCGGCGGTGGACTGCGGGACTTCACCGTCCGGGCCGGATCCGCCCTGGACGCCCTCGGCGCGCTCGCGGCGCGGGCGGACGTGCCGCTGGTGGTGCGTGACCGCGCGGTCCATCTCGGCGCGGCGGTCGGTGCGTTCACCGATCCGGCGCCGGTCGTCTTCGACCCGGACACCAACCTGGTCTCCCTCAGCAGCTCGACCGCCGAGGACACCGGGGCGCGCCCGGCCTTTCCGCCTCCGGCCGCCGTGGACGACGTGCCGCTGTCCGAGCCGGCCGTGCTGCCGCCGGTGCGCACCACGCTGGAGCTGACGGTGCTCGGCCATCCCGGGCTGCGGGTCGGCCAAGTGGCCGCCACGACCGGCCTGTCCGGCGTACCGACGGGACCGCTGCGGCTGTCCCACGTGGTGCACTCCTTCCGCGTCGGCTCCGGCTACACCGCGGAGCTTCGACTGATCGCGGCCCGCCCCGGCGAGCGGGCCCAGGTCCACACCGGAGTGCAGGGCGTGGTGGACCGCTGGCGCGATGTCCTGGACCGCAGCCGTGAGGATCACCCGGCGGTCGATCTCGGGGAGGTGACCGAGTACGCCCCGGGCGCCGACGGCAGGCACGTGGCCTCGCTGCACTACGGGCAGCGGCCTGAACCCGGAGTCGCGGCGCCCAGCGTGGCCAGCCCGATCGACACCGCCGTCGAACTGCACGACAAGCCGATCGTGTCGCCGTTCGCGTTCCACAAGACCGGGCTGATCACTCCCGTGTACCCGAAGATGCGCGCGGTCCTGGCGCACAACCGCGGCGACGTCAACGACGCGGTGATCACCGGCTTCGTCTGGCCGGACAACCCGGCCCACGAGCGTCCGCCCAACCGGCCGGGCGACCACTGGCTGGCCCTGCCCACCGAGCTGGGCGCGGACGACCTGCCGCGCGGCAAGGGCGCCAACGACCTCACCGACGCCGCCGGGCAGCGGGTCATCCAGGTGGCGGCCCTGCACGTACTCGTCGGCGCCGACAGCCTGCCCAAGGTCGGTACCCGGCCCGACCCACCCACCGACAACTCGATCACTATCGAACACCAGAGCGGAACGATGATCACGGTGGACTCCGAGGGCGCGGTCACGATCAGTACGGCGGACCGGCCGATCACCCTGACCAACGGCTCGGTCAGCATGCAACTCGACGGCTCCTCCGTGGCGGTGACGTGATGCCCGCCGTCCTGACCGAGGCATCCACCCTCCGGTGCCAGCACCAGGGGACCGTGAAGCCGCGAGTCGTCCGGCGTGGGCTCATGGTGGACGACTCGCCGGTACTGGTGGACGAGGATCTGCCGCTCGCCCCGATCGCCGGCTGTCCCGAAACGCCTCCGTGCCTTCAGATCGCGGAAGTCTCCGAGGGAGTCAGTACGAGGCTGAAGGCCGGTGGCCGGCCCGTGCTGCTGGCCACCGCACAGGGGACGACCAACACCGGCTCGCGGTGGCAGGTGTTCGAACCGGTCCAGACGAAACTGGAGGCAGCATGACCACCTCGTTCGGTCGCAGTCTGCTGCTCGACGACGGCGACCTGGTAGTGGCGGACGGGCAGTTGCGGGAAGTCGAGTCGATGGCCAACCTCAGCCAGGCGCTGACGCTGCGCGTGCTCACCCCGTTCGGGTCCGATCCGTTCAACACCGGCTACGGGCTGGACATCGGCCGGATCTTCACCGGGCCCAACCCGCTGTCCGTGGCGAAGCAGTTGGTGCAGCTGAACCTGGTCCGCACCCTGGGCACCGATCCACGGGTCCGTGACGTCCGCCAGGTCGTCTTCGACGAGGCCCCGGATCACGACCGGCGCGCATGGACCGTACGGGTCGAACTGGACACGGTGGCGGGCGATCCGCTGACGCTGCTCGTGGACGTGGGGGTGTGAGCGGGGGATGACCGATTTCGGAGTGACCGAGGACGGCTTCGTACTCAAACCGGTCGATCGGATCCTCAGCGAGGCGTTCGAGCGGGCCCGAGCCGTCTTCGACGACATCGACCTGACCGGCACCAGCCCGCTGCGGAAGATCCTCGAGGTGACCGCCGCCGAGGACGGCGAGCTGTGGAAGCGGATGGAGGACCTGTACTACGGCAACTTCATCTCCACCGCCTTCGGCGACAACCTGGACCTGCTCGGCGAGGACATGGGACTGGCCAGGCCGCACCTGCCCGGCACGGGCACGGTACGGATCACCCTGGGCGGCGGTGCACCCGGCCGGCGCTATGTCGTGCCCGAGGGCACCATCCTGGTCACCGCGGCTCCGGTGCGGGCCTTCGGCACGACCGCCCCGGTGACCCTGGACGCGGCACAGCAGAACGCCACGGTGGACGTGGTCGCCTTCGAACCGGGGCCCGACGGGAACGTCGCCGCCGGTGCGATCACCGCCATCGACCCCACGTACCGCTCGATCTTCCTGGCCGACCTGGGCACCGCCACGCTGACCGTGACGAACCCGAAGGCGACCGGCGGTGGCGACAGGACCGTCCCCGACGACACCTACCGCGCCCGGCTGGCCGGACTGGCCCGCAACCTGTGGACCGTGGAGTCCGTGGCCCAGGCGGCGCTCGGCGTGAGCGGCGTCCTGGACGTGGTGCTGTCCGATCCGCTCGGCGGGGTGGACGTCTCGCAGAGCTACTTCGGCACGTTCGCCTTCGACCAGCGCGCCTTCAGCTCGGAGGCCAGGCGGATCGGCGAACCGTACTTCTTCAACGTCCTGGTGGCGCACGACTTCCGGGCGCCCTGGCGGACTGTAGGCCCCGTGCAGGGGATCTTCGAGCGGGTCACCGCCGCCGTCGACACGGTACGGCCGGTCGGCGTCCATCCGAACATCGTGGAGGCCATCCATGTCGAGGTCGGGGTACGGGCGAAGGTGGTCGTCCAGCCGGGATCGGACGGGGCCGCCCTGCTGGCCTCGATCCGGCAGCGGCTCGCCACCGACATCGGCAGCCTGCGGCTCGGCGGCGACGTCCTGTACTCGCAGGTCGTGCGGGCGTTCGTGGAACAGCCCGGGGTGGCCGACGTACAGCAACTGCACCTGCGTCGCAGCCCGGTGACGTCCGGTCCGACCGCCTTCGGCGCGGTGACCCGGCAGAGCGTGACGGTGGAGGCCGAGGTGGGGGAGAACCTGGTCATGGGCCCGACGGAGCTGGCGATCTTCTCGCCCGGCGGGGACGCCCTGGACATCGCGTTGGTGACGTCATGACGGCGCCGGGGCTCGCCGCGGTCCGGATGAGCGGGCGGCTGACGACACCGTTCGCACGCGGCGCGGACTCCCTGGACCTGCGGCTGCTGCCGGGCGCCGATCCGTCGGCCGCCGAGGTGGCGCCGTACGACTTCACCGAGCACCAGAGCCGGTTCGACCGGCCGCCGGAGCCCAGCCATGTGCTGGCCACGGCACGGGACCTGGCGGCCGACACCACTGTGACGGTGTCCTACGCCCGGCCGGGCGGTCCGCCGGAGACGGTACGGGCGGCCTTCCCGGCCGGGACCGTGGCCGGCGCCTCCGTCGCGCTCGCGATACCCGTCTCCGCGCAGATCCGGATCACCGGCCTGCGGACGACACCGGCCCCGGCGGACGAACGCCCGGACCGGGCATGGCGGTTGACCGCGCTGCTGGGCAACACGGCCAAGGTGCTGTGGGTGCTCGGCGCTGAACGCGACCAACTGCGCGGCCAGTTGGCCCGTACGGTCGCCCAACGCCATCTGCCCACGGCGACCGGCCGCAGCCTCGACCTGATCGGCGCCGACCTCGGCGTGCCGAGATTCCCGCCGCTGCCCTACGGGTTCGACGCCGGCACCGTCGCGCTCTACCACCTCGACGACGTCCCCGGGAGCACGGTGGCCCAGGACGTCACCGGCCAGTACCCGGGCCGCGCCGGCCATCCCGGTTCCCCCGCGGCCCCGGTGCAGCGCGGCGCGGCCGGCCGGTACGGCGCCGCGTTCGGCTTCCGCTCGCCGGACGCGGTGGTCGACGTGACGGCCGACACCGCGTTCGACATCGTTGCGAACGGCAGCGCCACCGTGGAGTGCTTCGTCAGGCCCGACGCCGACAGCGGCGACGGACAGGTGCTGTCCCGGCACCCGGCTCCGGGCGGCGCGGGGGCCGGCTGGCTGCTCTCCGTCGGCGAGTTCGGCCGTGGCGTTGCCCGTAACCCACGGTTGCTCGTCAGCGACGGGACCAGGCCGCCCGTCACACTCTTCGCCGATCTGAGCCTGCCGACGGACACCTTCACCCACCTGGCCGGAGTGCTGGACCGGCCCGCCGGAGAACTCCGGCTCCACGTCGACGGCGTACTGAGGGCCAGGGGTCCGCTCGGCCCGCTCGGCGCCGTGGCGAACACCGCGCCGCTGCGGATCGGCCCGGACGGCAGCGCGTTCCGAGGGGTGATCGACGAGGTACGGATCTCCGCCGTGGCCCGGACCGACTTCGCGCCCGTGCTCGGCGAGGCGGACGAGCACTACCGCAGACGGCTCAGGCTGTTCCGGCGCTGGGCCCTGCCGACCCCGGCCAACCTGGCGTCGATGCTCAACGAACTGGTCGGCACCATCGGCGGGTTGCCCGACCCGCTGGTCGTGGAGGATGCCAACGCCACCCTGGTCCGTGGCACCCGTCCGGTACGCATCCGGCCGGTCGCGTTGCGGGAGGGCGAACACATCGACGCGGCGGGCCGGCGCGAGGTCGGCGAAGCGGAGACCGTGGGCACCGCCCAGCAGGAGGAGCGGTTCGACCCGGTCTTCCTGCTGCGCTACGACAATCCGGCGGTCGACTTCACCGTGCCGCCGCCGCGTGACCTCGACCCCGGCGAACTCCCGCCCGATCCCCACCTCGTGCAGGTCGGCCTGACGGGCGCCCTGGACAGGCTGGTCACCCTGGTGACCGACGAGCCCGGTGTCCCGGGCCGACTGCGGATCAGCGTCGCGTTCGATCCCCGCGCGGCCGACCTGCGGGCCACCGGACGGGCGGTGCTGCTCGGACACGGCACGATCGCGCCGGGCCGACTGGCCGCGCTGGCACACCGCGCCGGTTTCGACTTCGTGCACTTCCGCACCGACGACAAGGGCGACGGGGCGTCGGTCTACGCGGCGAGTGCCCCGGGCGACTACTTCACTGTCGGTCTCGCCCCGGACCCGGCCGGCCCGACCGACCTGGACGTCGGGCAGTCGGCGACGTTGTCGCTGCGGCCGGCACCGCCCGCCGACTCGGTGCTGCGCTGGCTGACCGTACCGGCCGGTCCCGGACGCGCCACGCTGACCACGACCGGCCCGCTGGGCCGCCCGACATCGACCACGGAAGTACGGGCTACCGCGCCCGGCGCGTTGATCGTGAAGGCGGAGGTGACCCGGGGCAGGCACACCGTCTCCGCCAGCCGGGCACTGCGCCTCGGCGTGCCCGACCTCCCGGACGGCGGGACGATCGCGTCCGACGGCACTCTCGGAGCGCCGCCCGAAGTGGTCGGCGACCCCGACGAGTTCTTCGACCGGGAGTTCCTGATACGCCACGACGACCCACGGGTGGACTACGGCGACAGTGACAACAACCGCCTCATGCAACCGGCCGTGGGGCGGACGCTCGACGCGCTCCTCGCCGAACTGGACCGGCGGTCAGCCGAGGGCCGGCTCATCGTGGAGTCGGCGTACCAGCCCGCCGGTGACGAGTTCGGCGCCCATGGCCGGACGCTGGTCCTGCGGCACACCACCGTCCCGCCGGGCGCACTCGCCGCACTCGCGCATGCCGTCGGGTTCGGCCATGTCGAGCACACCGGTGCCACCGTGGTCGTACGGCAGGCTCCCGGGGAGCTTGTCGTCGTGCACGGCCCGGACGGCACGGACGGCGGCCCGGTCATCGAGCCGGTCATCGAGGTGGACGAGGGCGAGTCGGTCGGGGTGTCGGTGCGACCGGCGCTGGTGAGCGACGAATCACCCGGCCCGACCGGCGCCGGTCAGGTCCGGCTCGGCTGGGCGACGGGCACCTTCGACACCGCCCACGCCACCCTGGGCAACCCCAAGCAGACGGCCACGGTCCTGCGCGGAGACTCGGCGGGGGAGGCCTGGGTGCAGGCCGGCTATCTGCTCGGCGACCTGCCCGCCCCGTACACCTTCCGGGTCGGGCTGCGACCCGAGCTGGACAACCCGGACACGGTGATCTCCAAGGACCAGTACGACCTGATCCTCAACATCCTCAACGCCCTGCACCCGGTGGGCATCGAGGTCAACACCCAGCTGATCCGTGACCACACCGTCGAGGTCCGCGGCAATCTCGCCGAGGTCAACCCCGACTTCACCTTTCCCAAGTTCCGCATCCGCAACGTGCTGCCACCGCTACGAAGGGACAACACTCGTGGCTGACTTCAGTTACACGCCGAAATTCCACCACTTCGCCTGGGTCGACAACATCGACCGGTGCGAGGCCGGCGGCACGAACGGCTTCAACATCCGGTTCGAGACCATCGAGAACGACCTCCAGGGCGTGTCCACGGTCGTCGCGCAGATCGGCACCGAACTCGACCGGCTCAACGCCCGGGTGCCGACCGTGCCGCGTACGGCCATCGCCTCGTTCGCCCCGACACTGCAACCCGTGCAGGGCTCGGGGCCGTGGGCACTGCAGAGCTCGGGGAACGCCGTGGCACCGACGTCCGGCCCGCCCGCCGGGGCGCTGGTCCTGGCGCTGCCCGACCGGGTGACCATGACCTCGGTGCGGGTCCGTGGCCGGGGCGCGGCGCCCAGTGGACAGAACACGGTCTTCTTCCTCAACCGGGTGTCGGTGACCGACGGGGCCGTCCAGAAGGTCGTGTCCTTCGACACCGGCACGGTTCCGCTCGACACCGAGGTGCCCTTGACCCCGGCCGAGGTCAACGTCGTCGATCTGGCGAACTACCGCTATGTGATCTCGGCGAACAGCGGAGTGGGCACTGCCCCTGACCCGGTCACCTTGGTGGCGTTCCAGATCACCTACACCAACCCCTGAGGGATCCCCCATGCCGACCAAGACTCCCAAGGCCGCCGTCGCCCCGAAGAACAGGCCGCCCTCGGTGACCATCGAGCCGCCGACCGGGACGGTGACCGCCCGAACTCCCGTCCCGATCAAGCTGAAAGCCGATCCGGGCGTCCGCTGGAAGTGGAACCCCGCCGACAAGAGCTGGGAGGACGAGGACGCCGTCACCTACACGGAGACCCTGGTGGACATCCCGGACGTCGAGACGATCAGGGACCAGACGGGAGGCGGCGGGACGTACTCCGTCGTCTTCCCGAGGCCGGGCGGCTACACGGTCTCGGCGGCGGGACTCACCTCCGGCGGGACGCGGGTCGAGGCGGCACCGGTGAACATCCACGTGTCCGCGGCGGGTCCGCCCGTCTTCACCTGGGTGGCGCCCGCCGACGGGGCCGTGGTCGACCTGGCCGTCGACGGTGCCTCGGTGGAGGTGGTGCTGACCACCTCGGACGACCAGTTCTATCCCCTGTCGGTCGACATCACCCAGGACGGTCTGACCACGACTCAGCAGCACAGCGGGACCGAGTACCGCAAGACGATCAGTCTCGCTCCGACCCCGCTGGGAACCCGGTCGATCACCGTGAAGTGCACCGACCCGGACGGCGGCGAGTCGAGCCAGACCCGCTCGGTCGTGGGACACGACGGTGCACCGCCGACGGTCACGCTCGACGCGTACGACACCGACGTGGCCGTCACTTCGCTGCCCTGCGTGCTGACCCTGACCGGGACGACCCCCGGGGTGTCGTCGGGGGTCACGGGGGTGCGGTACGCGATCGTCGACGGGCCGGAAGGGGACGCGGAGAACACCGCGGCCGCCGGCGACTGGTCGACCTGGCAGGCGCCGGTCTCGCTGCCCACCACCGGAACCTTCGACATCATGATCACTGCCACGGACTCCCGCGGTGAATCCGCGTCGGCGCCGGCGTCGATCACCCTGCATCTGTAGCCGGACGGGGACCGAGTGACTGACCGGTCCCCGTCCAGTCATCGCTCAGGAGCGTGTTTCTCATGACCGTTCAGCTGGGATTCAACAGCCCGGCAGCCGGAGCACGGGTCGGCCAGAACTTCACCGTGACCGGTTTTGCCTTCGACGACGGACTGCCCATGGGCGGGGATCCGCCGAACGGCCAGATCGCCATTGCAGTCGTGACGGTCACGATCGGTGCCGGCGCCAAGAAGCAGGCCACCCGTTCCGGTACCGGGTGGACGGTCGCCGGTTCGCTGCCCGCCGGTACCCGGGCCGGCGATCTGGTGACCGTGACCGCCACCTGTGAGGGCGTCGTGAGCTTCGACGACGGCTCGGGCGAGGGCCATGACTTCTCGGTGGACGCCACCCTGCGGGTCAGGGTGGACGAGCCGGCCGTGACCGCCCCGGACACGGCCGACGATGCCGACAGTGTCACGGTGAGCCCCATGGCGGTGGCGCCGCCCTCGTTGATCATCGATCCCTTCGACGCGAACGTGGCCGGGGCCCCGTTGCCTGTTGAATTCGTCCTGACCGGCGGGACGAACGGGACACAGGTGGGGGTCAGAAACGTGTACTACACGGTCATGGGCGGTGTGCCCGAATCCGTGGTCAACACCGGGCCTGGCGGTGACTGGACGACCTGGCGGGCGCAGATCCCGTTACCCACCACCGGTACGTTCGCCGTTACCGTCACCGCCACCGACTTCCTCGGGCGCACCGCCTCCGCCACAGTGAGCGTCAACGTGCTGACGCCGGTCACCGTTACGCTCGATCCCTTCGACGAGGACGTGGCCGTGACCTCACTGCCCGTCCAACTCGCCCTGACCGGAACGACATTCGGGGCTATGTCGGGGATCACCAGCGTGCGATACGCCGTCACGAACGGGCCGTCCGGTCCTGCGGTCAACACCGGACCCGGTGGTGACTGGTCGACCTGGCGGGCGCAGATCCCGTTACCCACCACCGGTACGTTCGCCATCACCATCACCGCAACCGACTCCCTGGGACACACCGGCACGGCGTCCGGATCCGTGAACCTGCACCTGTAGCCCGCACCCGTCCGTCAGTTCCTGAGGTGGTGACATGCAGATCGAATGCCACGTCCCGGTCGCCGTGCGGATGGTGGGGGAGCCGACACCGGCGCAGCTGGAGCAGCTCGGCCGGGCCCTGGCCCGTACCGTGGCGGCGCGAGTGGCACAGGTGGAGCGGGTACTGGCCGAGCGGCACCGCTTCGAGACAGGCGCTCCCGCACCGGTCCGGGAGCGGTACGAGCCGGGCCGGGACGCGGCGAACGACCGGGGCGGCACGCAGGTGCCCAGCTACGACGACGGCGGTCGCCCCGTCACCGTGCCCGTGGGGCGGGCGCAGGCAGCACCGGCGGGCACGCAGCGCGCGACTGCCGGACCGCGATTCGAGGACCGGCTCCTGCTGGAAGTGAGCGTGTTCCTCAAGATCGGCAGCCGCCGTGACCTGGCCCGGCTCCGGCGAGTCGTGGACTGGTACGCCGACACCGTCAACTACCAGGCGTTCACCGAGGCCTTGCGGCGTGACGGACTCGAATCCTTCTTCCTCGGCATGCAGGCACGGCCGACCGGGACGCCCAGGCCGGCCCCGTCGACCACCCTGAGCGCCGACACCATCCGGCTGCTCTACGGCCCCACCCCGGAGGACCCCGACCACTGGAGGTCGCTCACCTTCGAGGAGCGGCGAGCCCCCATCACCGTCGGCGACCGGACGCACTTGACGGTGCGTGACCGGACCGAGGTGATCGAGGGCCGGGGAGATCAGGCCAGCACCCGTTTCGTCGTCCACGAGCACAGCTGGGAGATGACCCCTCAGGCGCTGCACGCCTTTCTCGTCGGGATGGTCGGCGGGCAGCTGACGCCGTTCGAGGAGTACCTGGTGGCGAACTGGAACGAGGTGAAGCCGGTCCCGCAGTTCGACGGCCCGCACATCGTCGGCTACTACACCGTGTCCGGCGGCAGTGGCCGCCGTGAGCACCGGATCCACGATGCGAACGGGGACGTGGCCGACTTCTGGATCAGCGAGGCGGCGCTGATCAACGAGGGGCTCGGACCGATCGAGTACCTCCTCATGGGCAGGGCCGCCGTCAAGCTCGGGAGCCTGGCGTTGCGGGGCGGCGCACGGCTCCTGGCATCCGGCGTGAGCAGCGCGTACGTCCGGAACGCACTGCTCGCGCTGCGCCTGACCACGCGCCGACTCGGCCGGCCGCTGGGCGCCGTTATGGAGGGCACCGAGGCCGGGATGGGAGTGCCGGGAATCGGTGCAGGGCGGCCCGTGGTGGCGCTCACCGCGCGCGGGACGTCGTCCGCGAGCGTCCCGGTTCCGCCTCGGGGATCTCCGGCCGCTGCCGTTCCGCGGGCCCCGTCGTCGGCGCCGCCCCGGACCGCCGCGTCCGGAGGTGACGCGACCACGTCCGTGTCCCGGCAGGGCAGCAGCCCGGCGCCGGCCGCCACGCCTCGGGCGCCGGCCGCTGCCTCTCCCCGTACCGCTTCGCCCGGCGCGACCACTCCGGGGGCGGCCGGCACACGCGCCGGGACCGACGCCCAGACCGGCCGCGCCGTGGCCCGCGTCGTCGCCGTGACCACGGTCGACCGGACAGGCGTACGCCGGACCACCGGAGGCGCCGCCACTCCCGCCACCCCCGGCACCGCGCCGGGATTCAAGGCCCGCGAGGAGGCGGCCCGGGTCGTGACGGGCCGTGGAACCTCCATGGAGGCGCAGGTGATGGGGGAGCGCGGGATGCACGTGGAGAGCATGCCGAGCCGGTCCGACGCCGGCCGACGAGAGGCCTCCGACTCCTCCTCCTCTTCTGCTTCCTCGTCCTCGTCGCGACAGGCAGCCGTGGCGTTCTCGGACCGGGTCCACGTCGGTGACCTGGAGAACGGTCTGCCCACCGGCACGATGGGCGAACTCACCCCGGCCGACCTGAACACCGGCACCTCGTCGGCGCACGACGTCAACCCCGTGGGCCAGCAGCCCGAAGCCGTGGCCAGGTACGGCGCCCGCAAGGGGCATCTCCTCGCCAACGTGATGGGCGGCTCGGGGCGCGACCTCGGGAACCTCGCCTGGATGCACGTACTGGTCAACAACTCCTCGTACAAGACCGCCTTCGAGAACCCGGTCATCAAGGCGCTCCGTGCGGGGCACAACGTCCGCTTCGGGGTGCGCCCCAAGTTCCGTGGGCGTGAGGTGGCGCCGTACGAGATCGAGGTCTGGGCGACGACCGCGTCCGGACGGGTCGTCGTCCCGGTGCGGAACATCCGTACGCCCGGCCTGAGCGATCTGTCCCACAACCCGGTCGAATGACCGGACCGGCGGACGGAACGGAGCAGCGGAGCAACGGAGATGGAGAGCGTGATGAAGCGGCAGTACCACCTCCCCGACGTCGTCGACGGGGCCCATGCCCTGTCCGACAGCATGTCCCGGCAGACAGGACGGCAGCTCGTCGCGACGGTGCTGGCGGGTGTCGCGCGAGGTGTGCGCACGGCGGTCCCCGAGGAGGCGGCCGGGGTCGTCGGCCCCGCTAGGGGGCCGGCCCGGGAGCCGTTCGGCAGGCCCGGCGCGCGATACGCCGTACCCAGCTACGAAGACAACGGCCGCGACGTGGCCGTCACACTGCACCCGCAGGTGGCGAGCTCCCCGAGCGCGGCCGACGACCCCGGCCCGGGGGCCTTCGAGACCGACGACGAGCTGCGCGGGAACCCGGACGTCGAGGAGATCCGGCACTCACCCGAGATGCGCCGGTACTTCGGCCTGCGGGACCACTACCTGCGGCTCCATCCGCGTCATCGGCTGCCGGACTTCGCCCCGCTGCGGTTGCACCAACTCGCCGTGCTGATGCGCGTGTACGGCCAGCTCCAGCAGCTCTCCGAGCTTGACTGGACCCTGTTGGAACAGCAGAGCGGCCCCGAAGCCCCGCCCGGGGACTGGGAGCGGGCCGGCGCCCGGCTCGACGAATTCCTTAAGAGCGACGAGCGAGCCCGGGCCGTACGCGACGCCGCAGCGCGGGACGCGGCGATCGACGCGTCGCACAAGCGGGTCAGTCCGGCCCGGGAGGCGCGGGCCATCGGACGGCTCAGCGGCCTGGAGAAGCTCTACGCGACCATCAAGTTCTACGAAGGCCTCCCGAACGACCGCCCTTCCAGGGAAGGTTTCGACACGACAAGGAAGCAGGACGCGAAGGACGACATGCTGCGAGCCCTGCGCGCGGCCAACTTCGCCACCCTCAGCGACTTCGACGACGCCGTCCGCGCGCTGCGCGAGGTCGTGCGGGAACGCGCGGTCAGCATCGCGCTCGCCACCATGAAGGAGAGCGAGCGGGTGCTCCGGGCGGAACTCCACCGCTACCGGGAGCCCCGGGTGCTCGCGACACTGGCCGACGAACTCGCGGCGATGCGCCGCCTGCCCGCGCCGTCCGCGGACGCCGTGCTGAGGCTGCTCGGCGACTATCCGATCCTGCGCGACCCGGTGGCGCTGCGGGGTGCGTTGGGGGTCCGGGTGCCGGACCTCCTCGGCGACCTGCTGAGGCAGAACGCCCAGGCACAGCTCGGCAACATCGACGGTGTGCGGGCCACGCTGGGGGAGGACCGCGAAGAGGTCTTCGGCCTCGACCACATCATCGACGAGGCACTGGACCAGCTGGGGCTGCCCGCGAACTCCGTACAGGCACTGGTCATCCGGGATCAGCGGGCCGTGCCGCGAAGCCCCGTACGGGCGGCGGTCGACCTGTTGCTGCTCGTCCTCAGCTTCGCCGGGGGACCGCTGGCGGCGGTGGGCTACGCGGCGCGCGCGGTCATCCTCGGGGTGCAGATCTACGACGCGGGGAAACTGGACGGGGAGGAGCACCGGCAGCGGGCGCAGTCCCACGCGGGCACGCCCCTCGCCGACACTCCCGCCCCCAGGGGACACAGGTGGGAGCTGTTCGCGCTGTTCACCTCGATCGGCGGAGTGCTCCCCGGCGCTCCCCGGGCCCTCGTCCCGCGTGAAACCCGGCTGCTGTCGGCGAAGGCCGGCGAGCTGTTGTCGGCGGGCGCCGCGCGTCAGGGGCGCCCCTGGGGATTCCTGCCAGGGACCCGGTTCGCCGAGGCCGGTCCCGGCCGGGTGGCCATCTGGCACCCGGACTTCCCCGACGAGGTCCTCCACCTCGACGCCACCGGCCTCACCCGGTACCGCAGGGCCAACGGGGTCGTCGAACAGACCGGGCACTGGCCGCTGTCCACCGCGGACGCCGCCGGTTCCGCTGCGGCGCCCACGGCCAGGAGCGCCGTCGTCCGGCCTGACCCACGGGCGCTCCCCGCACCGGCGGGCCCGGCCGTCCCGACCGCCGCAACACCGCGACCTGGAACCGCCCGGCCGGGATTCGGCTCGCTCGGAGCCATGTCCCGGCTGTCACCGGCGACCGCCGCCGCCGAGGCACGACTGCGGGCGGTCATCCAGCAGCTGGTCGAGCGCACTAAGAAGGCCGGCGCTGGCTTTGAACGATTCGCCGACGGCGGGCGCAAGGAGGTACTGCTCAGGCGGGCCGACGCCCTGGCCGAGCGCCTCCACTCGTACGACGAACGCCTCACGGTCGGTCTGTCCGGCTACCGGAAGCAGTGGACGGAGCCCGCGATGGACGCGGAGGTGCGCGAGGCCATCGCCTGGGTCGACCGGAAGCTGTACGGCGCCACGAACCAGGTACGGAGGCTGGAACTGCAGATGACGCCGGTGCCGTTCCCGACCGCCGCCCAGCAGAAGGTGATCGACCGTTACGTCCGGGAACTCGCCGAGCTGCGCGACCTCCAGGCACGTGTCGTGAAGGGCGACGCGACCGCCCTCGCACAACGCGACGCGGTCCGCGACGGACTGATCGGGCTGGAGCAGCGCGCGGCACGCCACGCACCGGGCGAGGAAACCCTGCTCTTCGACATCGAGTCGCTCGCGCGAGCACGGCGCCGCCTGCTCGGCGAGAACAACCTCCACGCCACGGTGGCAGGCAGCAGGGCCGACCTGCCGACTGCCGCCACCGTCCTGCCTGGCGCCCTGGCCAACCGGACGTACAGCGAGATCGTCGCAGGCATCGGGAAGCCGCCCAGGATCGAGCTGCCGCAAGGTGCCAGGCAGCCGCACGCCCCTCGTACGGACGTCACCGGCGCCGTGACGCTCACCTGGGCGTTCAAGGACGGCAGCATCATCCGCATCGACGTCCCGGGCCCCGGCACACGGGCGTTCGCGAGCGGCAGCCGACCCCATGTCGCCCGGATCGGTCCCGACAAGGTCCACTACGACGACCAGGGCATCGCCGTGCCGCACGATTCGACGCCCGCCCACATACCGCTGCGGGTCGCCGGGCGGTCGGATCCCCTGTACGGCGCGATCGAAGCCGCCCGCAAGGCGGCGACCGGCAAATGAGAAACCGGCCGGCGGTTCCTGGCGGCGAGGCCAGGAACCACCGACCGGGGTCCCTCCGCGCGACCCTGACGTGACGTCAGACAGTCGCACCCGACGGCACGAAGGGCGAACCGTGGTCCGGCGCGCCCGCACCGACCCCTTGGTCACCACTCCGGACGACGGCGACGGAGGGTGGTCTCCCACCGGACGACGGGCGCCCGGCATGACCCAGCGCGGTGTCGTGCTGAAGGATCTGCCGATGGATCTCGACAAGTCCCGGTGACGGCTCGACCCCGTGATCCTCGATCAGCACGGCACGCGCGAGCTGGAACGCGGACAACGCCTCGGCCTGCCTGCCCGAGCGGTACAGCGCGGTCATCAACTGCCCCCACAGCACCTCCCGCGTGGGATGGGCCCGGACCAGCCCTTCCAGCTCGACGGCGACCTGGGCGTCGAGCCCCATGACCAGCGCGGCCTCGGTCCGTGCCTCGATCGCCGACATCCGTGACCGCTCCAGCCGGGTCGCCTCCGCCGCGATCGCCGGATGGTGGTCGAACTCGGCGAAGGCGTCGCCACGCCACAGACCCAGCGCGCTCGTCAGACGCTGAACGGCGAGCTGCGGCTGCTGCGCCGCCAGCGCCTGCCGGCCCGACGCCGCCAGCCGTTCGAACCGCACGGCGTCGACCGCCGTCGGATCGATGCGCAGCTGATAGCCCGGCGGCCGGGTGACCAGCAGCCCCTCCGCACCGGCTGCGCAGCGCAGAGCGGTGCGCAGCCTCGACACGTAGGTGCGTACGGTCCGGTGCGCGTCCGCGGGCGGAAACGCACCCCACAACTCCGCCGCCAGCGCCCCCACGCTCACGGTCCGACCGGGTACGACCGCCAACCGGGCGAGAACGCACCGTAGTTGGGGACCTCCGAGGTCCACGGACCTGCTGTCGACGACGGTCTCCAACGGTCCGAGCACACGTAATTCCAGTACACCTGTCTCCGATGTCACGTTCGCCCCCGCGATTGACATATGTGGTTCGGGAAGGGAGAAGGAAGAATGTTCGACGATGTCGAATTTCCGGTCGACAGCGTGGCACGCGGGAAGTCCCCTGTCGCGCCCTGTTCCGCTCAGCGGACCAGGATCACCAGCGGCGCGACCTGGGACTTCGCCCGTGAAACCGGACTCTGCGGCCTCCTTGGCAACGGGTCAGGCGGCAGTGCCACCCGCATAGTCGCTGTCGAAGGTGTTCTCGACGGTGGCGGCCACGGCCTGGGCCACCCCGGTGCCCGTGAGGATGATGCCCAACTCCCGGTTGTTGGCGAGCGAGTTGCTGCTGATGTTCATGGAGCCCGCCTCCACCGACTGGGTGGACAGGCCGTAGTCGGCGACCATCGCCTTGGCGTGGATGTAGAAGCCGTCGGGGTCGGAGTAGCCGACGACGGTGCCGCCGGCCGCCTCGACGGCGGACACCTGGCTGGAGTAGCTGCCCGGGCTTTCCAGGACCACCCGTACGGCGACGCCCGCCTTCGCTCTGGCCACGACCGCGTTGACCACCGTGCTGTCGCTGAACTCCAGTTCCTCGATGTCGAGCGTCGTGGTGGCGCCGTTGATCAGGGACAGCAGGCGGTTGCGGGAGTCGGTGGGGGACCAGAGCAGATGGTCTCCGTCGGTCGGGGTGATCGCGGTGTGGGCGTAGTCCGCGGCGAAGACCTTCTCGATCGCGGCGACATCACGGCTGTCGTCGTCGAACACGCCGTAGTCGCGGCCGGTCGCGTAGTACTGCGAGGTGAGGTTGCCGGTGAGGATCAGCGACTTGGCGCCGTCCACCGTGATGGTCTTCTGGTGGGTGTAGACGAAGGTGGACGAGGACCAGACCACGCCCACGCCCGCACCCGTCAGGGCGTCGTACGCCGACTGGTTGGCGGACTGGTGCGCGTTGTCCAGGACCACCCGTACGGCTACGCCCTTGTTCTCCAGGGCGATGAGGTCGTCGACGGCCGTGGTGTCCTCCAGCTCGTACATGGTCATGTCGAGGGACGTGGTGGCCGAGTCGATGAAGTCGTAGATGGTGGGCTGGCTGTCGCTCCGCGAGAAGGCGAACGCCGAGTAGCTCGCGGCGTTCGCGGGGACGGCGGTGGCGAACACGGCGGCGCCGGCGGCCAGTGCGACGCCCGCACGGCCGAAGGTCTTCCACAACATGCGTGACTCCTGGTCAGGTTGACGCCCACCTGGGGGGATGGTGGGCGCGTGCATGACACCACGCGCGTAGAACGCCGAGGAAGAGGAACTGGGTGAACGCGGAGTCACCTGCCGTCCGAATCGGCGGACAAAGTGGACTTCACGCAGGTGGGACGTGGTTCATGTGATCCCCGTACACTCGCAAAATCTTCCTACAGGCACGGACGAGGAGCAGAACCGGTGACCAGCGACACCCGCACAGGACCGCCCAGTTTCGGCAGCGAACGCGACATGCTGCGGGCCTTCCTCGACTACCACCGCGCGACCCTCGCCATGAAGTGCGAAGGGCTCACCGACGAGGAGTTGAAGCAGCGCTCGATGCCCCCGTCCACCCTGTCGCTGCTCGGTCTGGTGCGGCACATGGCGGAGGTGGAACGTGCGTGGTTCCGCCGGGTGTTCGAGGACAACGACGCGCCCATGGTCTGGTCCGACCGGATCGACTTCCAGGCGGCGTACGACGCGAGCGCCTCGACCAGGCACGAGGCGTTCACGGCCTGGGAGGCCGAGGTGGCGAACTCCCGCCGCATCGAGCGGGAGGCCGACTCCCTGGACCTGGCCGGATACCAGCCGAGATGGGAGGAGGAGGTGTCGCTGCGCATGGTGATGGTCCATGTGCTCCTGGAGTACGGCCGCCACAACGGGCACGCGGACTTCCTGCGTGAGGGCGTCGACGGGACGGTGGGCGCCTGAGCCGGCCCGTCACACAGATTCAGCTACGAGGGCTCAACGGGCCGATGCGGTACAGGACTTCGTCGTGATCGCTGCCCGGGAGTTCCTCCCCGTGGAACAGCAACTCGGTGTGGGTGTGGGCGTCGTACTTCCTGGCGACCATGTGCAGCAGCATGGTTATCGCCTTGTTCTGCTCGGAGACGCTCGTCTCCACGTACTTTGCCCCTGCGGCCAGTTGGAGGTCGATCGCGTTCACGAGGAGGTCGATCCCGAGGCCCGAGATGCCGTTGCCGGGCTTGACCGCCGCCTGCCAGATGAAGAACGTGTCCGGTTCGTCGGGCCGACGGTAGCCGGTCAGGAATCCCACGATCTCCTCGCCCACGGTGGCCACCATGGAGGTCTCGGCGAAGTCCCGGAACCAGAGCGTGTAGTGGTAGGAGCTGTTGTCGTCCAGCATCGGCTCGTCGACGACCATCCGCCAGATGGTGACGGCGTCCTGCGGGGTGGGCGTGCGGTAGCGGACGGCGGTGCCGGTCTTCTCCGACAGTGAGGCGGTCATCGTTGTTCCCTTCGCGTCAGGCGCATCAGAGCGTCAGTCGGTGGTGGTGGCAGCGGTGGCCGGGGCGGGCAGCGACCGCGCGGTCAGCTCGGTGATCCGCTGCGTGCTGGCGATCGCGGCGACATGCCCCTCCACGCGTACGTCCATCAGATGGACCTGGGACAAGGGCCAGTCCTCGGCGGGATCCCCCTGGGGCAGGGCCAGTTCACCCCGTACGCCGATCCGGTCCAGCCGGGCCGCCAGGCCGTGTCCCGTGAGCTTGACGGCGGCCTCCTTCCTCGACCAGAGCCTGGTGAAGGCCTCCGGCAGTTCATGCGGAGGCAGTTGGGACAGGGCCGTACGTTCGTCCGGTGTCGCGGTGCGTGCGACGAGTCTCTCCGGGACACCGGGCTCCGGAACCGTGTCCAGGTCGACGCCCACGAGCCCCCGCGCCACCACCCCGATCAGCACCCGGCGGCGGGTGTGCGCGACCGAGTAGTCGTACCCGGCTCCGACGATGCGCGGCCGGCCATGGTCGGCTCCGCAGCGGTCACAGGTACGTTCGACGCGCACCCGGCGGGCCGGCCGGCCGGTGTACTGGCAGGCGATCAGACGCTGCGCCGCGCGCGAGGTGACGAACAGATTCCGCCGCCCGCCCCCGGGAATCGCCTCGGCACGGGCCGCCTCGTCGGGCGCCAGGAGTACCTCCCAGTCGGGTCGCGCACGGACGGGCACCGACCAGAGGTGGCATTCTCCGGCGGCGGGCAGGGCGTCGACGGCAGACAGCGGGATCAGACCTCGTACTCGGTTCCCACTCCGTCGAAGCGGAGGCGGTCCTGGATGAAGACCTCTTCGCCGTTCTTGTCGTAGCCGGTCAGGAGACCGGCCTCCATGAGGCGAATGACGATCTGGGAGCTGAGTTCCGGCTGGTCGGCGTCGCTCAGTTCGCGGATCAGCTCCTTGTAGCCGACCTCTTCCTTGAGGAGGCGGCTGAAGATCTGCCGGTGCCTCTCCTCCAGGGGCCACTTGATCATGTCGCGGCCCTCCTCGTTGGCGAGCACCTGCTTGAACTCCAGGCCGAACGTCTCGGGATCGACCTTGTAGTACGGCTTGAGGGCCACCTCTGTGCCGTTCCACTGAAGGCGCTTGATGCGGTTGAGCCGTTTGGTCAACTGGCTGATCCAGCGCACGCGCGCGGGGTTGAGTTCCTGGTCGGTGAACTCGTCGCTCAGCTCCGTGCGTTGGTGGCGTCCGATGCTCATCATGGTCGTCGCGCGGTCGCGGAAGTCGGCCGGCGACCAGGTGCCGTCCTTGCCGGCCGCGGCCAGCCGCTCGAACCAGCGCTTGCGGTTCAGCCGTCCGTCGTCGGACTCGCTGATACGCCGCCTGACCCAGAACTCGGACTCCGGTTCGGTGAACGAGGCCAGGGTGTAGAAGGAGGCGAGGAACTCGTGGTACTGCTCGTAGGTCTCGCGATAGGCGCGGTTGTACCAGGCGTGGACCTCCTCCGACTCCCCTTCCTGCCTGCTGATGCGGTCGATCGCTGCGGCAGCGGAGACGGCCGACTGCGTGGCCAGGTGCACGCCCTGCGAGAACAGCGGGTCGGTGAAGCAGGCCGAGTCGCCGGAGAGGAAGTAACGTCCGCCGGAGTACACCTCGGAGTCGTACGACCAGTCGTGCACCACCCGGACCTCGTCGACCATCTCGGCGTCGCCGAGAATCTCCCTGGCGCGGACGGCCTTGGCGAGGGTCTCCCGGTAGAAGCGGTCGGGGCCCAGCTTCTTCACCTCGCTCGACTTCGAGCGGTCGACGACCAGTCCGACACTGTAGAGATCGTCCTTGAGCGGAATCATCCACACCCAGCCGTCTTCGAAGGTGATGGAATAGGTCGTCCCCTTGAGATCGCCCTCGAAGGGATCGGGGCAGCGGAAGTACGACCAGATGGCGAAGCTCTTGTAGAACTCGTCGTAGCGCCGCACTTTGAGCTTCCGGGCCAGGGGCCCGTTGGCACCGCCGGCGTCGATCACGAAGTCGAACTCGAAGTGCCCCGCGTCATCGCCCTGGCCCGCGGTGAGCAACACCCTGGCGGGATCCGCTATGTCGACTTGGGAGACCGGTGTGCTCTCGTGCACCTCGATTCCGCGTTCCTTGACCTCGTCGAGGAGGAGCTTGTCGAACTCCTCGCGCTTGACCTGGATGGCGTGGTCGAAGACCCACGGCGAGGTCTGCGGGGTGGCGAAGGAGAAGGTCCAGGGAGCCTCGTCCTGGCCCCACAGGAAAGTCGCCGAGGGCTTCTTGACGAAACCGGCGGCATCGATCCTGTCCTGCAGACCGAGCCGGTTGAAGATGGACAGCGAACCGGGGAGGAAGGACTCCCCGACCCGGTAGCGGGGAAAGCTGTCGCGCTCGAAGACGACCGGTTCATGGCCGAGCTTGTTGAGTGTGAGCGCCGCGGTGCAGCCGGCGGGGCCTGCCCCGATGATGGCGACGGTCGATCGGTCCATGGGCATTTCCTTTACGACTGGGCGGAGTTGACGGAGTTGGTGGATTTAATGGATTTGATGCGGCTCGGGGAGAGGTAGGAGAAGCCGCTCGCGGCGTCCTCGAACAGGGTGATCCCCGCCTGGAATCGGCATTCGTCGCCGATGGCGACCTCCGGGGCGACCGTGCAGCCGAGGCCGAAGAAGTTCCCGTCCCCGATCTCCACGCTGTTTCCGCTGTGGAAGTTCGGGGCGAAGAAATTGCCCGACCCGATCCGGGAGTGATGCCCGAACGTACACCGGTAATTGACGACGTTGTAGCTGCCGAGGACGGTGTTCACGCCGACATAGTTGTCCGGTCCGATGACGTTTCCCTCGCCCTCGACCGCGCCGGGATCGACACGCGAAGAGGGGTGGACGATGTTGACCGCCTCCAACTCCCGGGGCCGGATGTGTTTTTCGATCACCTCGTCCCGCAACTCCATGTCGGACACGGCGAGTACGACCTTCGTCCGCTCGACCGGCTCGTACTCGGCGAGCTTCGACCACTTCCCGTCCGGTGCGTGGATGTCCTCGCCCTCGACAGCGAGGAAAAGCTCGATGCGGAAACCGGAATCCTCCGCGTAACGCGCCACTTCCAACGCGAACTTGTCCGCCCCTATGACGACCAGATGTGTCACTGCTGGATCCTCTTCTTCTTGAACCGGGCCGAAACAGGTATCTCGTCGACGACAGTGACCTTGGCGGGCATCTTGAACGGCTCGACCTTGCCGTCGAGGAACTCGCGCACATGCCGGCGGACTTCGGACCTGCCCATCTCGCCATCGGGTTTGACGTCGACGTGGACGGCCTGTCCCGTGATCGAGTTCGGCTTCCCGTAGACGGTGCAGTAGGCGATGTGGGGGCTGCCCATGAGGATCGACTCGAGTTCGAGCGGCAGGACCTTCTCGCCGCCGACGTTGATGATCTCCTTCGCACGGCCCTTGACCTTGAGGTAGCCGTCGCCGTTCTCCTCCACGAGGTCGCCGGTGCGGAACCAGCCGTCCTCGGTGACGGCCTCGTTGGAGTAGTTCAGATAGCCCATGAACTGTGTCCTGGTGCGCAGTTGGAGTTCTCCGTCCACGACCCGGTACTCGACGCCCTCGTCGGAGATCTTGAAGTACGTGCTGGACGACGACTCGCTCTGCGTGGTCGAGATGCCCGTCTCGCTGGTCCCGAAGGTCTGGAGGAGACGGGCGCGCGGGAAGGCCGCGTGGACGCGCTTGAGGAGTTCCTCCGGCATGGGCTCGGTCCCGTAGGTGATCAGCCGCAGACTGGAGAGGTCGAACTTCTCCTGGAAGCCCCCGATGAGGACGAGGTTGAGAAAGGTCGGGCTGGTCGGGAGCAGCCGGATGCCGTACCGCTCGACCAGGGAACAGATCTCCTCCGGTGTGCGCCTGGCCGGCACGACGGCCGTCGCCGCGCCGCGTACGACGCCCAGCAGCGAGTTGATCCCGCCGATGTGGTCGGCCAGGAGGAACAGCAGGATGTGCGGGGGTTTCCTGCCCACACGCTCACTCGCGCCGATCCTCTCCGCCACCAGGGCGTCGAAGTTGTGCAGGACCGCCTTCGGCGCCCCCGTCGATCCGCTGGAGAGAAGGACGAGTCCGGCCGAGCCGGTCTCGATCAGCCCTCCGTAGAGTTCCGCGGCCTCGCCCGGAGGCGAGTCGAACGGTTCGACCGTGACGCCTCCGTCCACCTCCACGACGTACCGGGGTCGGCAGGCGTCGCGAACGGCCGTCAGTGTCGTCTCGGTGAACACCACGACGGGCACCACCACGGCCCTGCGGCGGTAGAGCGCGAAGAGCGCGGCGATGTGGGAGAACGAGAAGTCCCCCTTGAGGACGACGGCGTCGTGCGGCATCACCCCCGCGTCGTCCAGCAGCACTTCGACCCGCCGGATCTCCCCGGCCAGTTCGGCGTACGTCCGGTTCGATTCCTCGTGGACGACGGCGGTGCGGTCTCCCAGCCGCTCCAGCCTGTCGATCAGGGTGTCCCTCGTTTCGATCGGGGTGTCCCTCATTGGACTCCTCCCAGATACAGCGTTTCTCCGGTGACGAAGTCGGACCGGCCCGTGGTGAGGAAGTCGACGGGGCCGACGATGTCCTCCATCTCGCACATCCGCCCGATCGTCTGCCGGTCCACGACGGCGTCGAGGGTTTCCGGCGCGAGCGTGCGGGTGAGAACGGTACGGACCGGCGGCAGGCCGATTCCGTTGACCCGTATGCCGAACTCGGCGAGTTCCTTGCTCATGACCCGGGTCAACTGCTCGACGGCGCTCTTGCTCGCCGAGTAGACGAGCTGTCCGTCCAGTGCCCACGGCACGGCGACCGTCGAGACGTTGAGGATCGCCGCGGCCCCCTCCGGACTCTTCTGCAGGAGTTTGGCGGCCTCCCTGCAACAGTTCAGAACCGCGAAGAAGTTGAGGTCGAACACTTCGCGGGCCGTCTTCTCCGGCGTCATCATGAAATGGTTCATGACCGAGGTGCCGGCGTTGTTGACGAGCGCGTCCAAGTACCCGAACTCGCGGCGGGCCGCGCGGAACATGGACCGCGTCTGCGCGGCGTCGGTCAGGTCGATCTCGTGGTGGTGGTATTCGGGGTGACGGATACTCGACGGCCTTCGGCTGCAGCCGACCACGGTGTCCCCGAGTTCGAGGAAGTGTTCCGCCAGAGCCTTTCCTATACCGGTCCTGGTTCCGGTGACCAGAGCGATCATCAGGTCCGCCCGCGCCCGGTCACACGGGCTGGGAGACGGCGGCGCCGGTCTCCACCAGTTCCGTCTCGATGAATGCGATGAGCCGGCTGACCCTGCTGAACGGACTCACCCGCTGGGACACGGCTTTCTCCGAGGTCAGCGAGATCTCCTCGTCGTACGCGTCCTCGACGGCCTCCTCCACCTGCGTAAGGAAGTTGACCAGTTGCATGGAGTCGAAGACTCCGTCGTCCCCGTACAGGGTGAGGGAGGAGAGTTCCGCGGTGGGGATCTTCTCGTCCCTCCGCTCATTGACCTCTTCGACGACGTCTTTCACGAGGGTGAGAAGTCGCTCGTTCATGGTCGACATGCCTTCCGATATGTGGTGGACCCGATATGTGGTGGACCCGATTTCGGCCGGGCGCCGGACAGATGAAAGTCAGGGAAGTCTGCTCCATTCCCTGTGCTCGGCCTCCCGGATCTCCTCCTCGGCCGTTCGCTCGACGCGCGATATCGCCATCCGCAGAATCGGCGGGGCCATGAGAGAGGTGACCACAGCGACAAGCACCACAATGGTGTACGCCGCCACACTGAGAATTCCGAGCCGCAGCCCCACCATACCCACGACGATCTCGATGACCCCGCGCGTATTTAGGCCGGCTCCCAAAGCCAGTGCTTCCCACCGATTCAGGCCGCTGAGACTCGCACCGGCCCAGGCGCCGAGAAACTTACCGGCGATGGCGACCACGAGCATACCCAGACCGGCCAGGGCGACGCTTCCGTCGATCAGCGCCCCGAGGTCCATTCGAAGACCGGCGGTGGCGAAGAAGACCGGCGCCAATATGTACAGCGCGACAGTGCGCAGCGGGGCCAGTTTGGCCGGTTCCACATTTCCTTCGCGCCCGATGAGAATACCGCCGAGGAAGGCGCCCAGAATGGGTTCAAGACGCAGTGCGTGAGTAGCGGTCGCCGCGAGGAGGATCACCGCAACCGCCGTAGCGGCCGTCACCCCCGGCTCCGGGCTTCTGCTCACCAGCCGGAAGAGGTGACGGACCAGCCATCGTCCCGCGGTCAGCGCTACGAGGGCCACGAGCGTCACCGAAGCGAGCGCCTCCAGAACCGGCGCACCGCTCATCCCGGAGACCGCGATCGACGAGACGACGGACAGCATGAACCAGCCGAAGACGTCGTCGATCACTCCGGCGGTCAGCGTGAGCTGCCCGATATTGCGGTGGAGCAGCCGCATCTCCATCAGCGTCTTGGCGATGACCGGGATCGCGCTGACACACATCGCGACACCGAGGAACAGCGCGAAAACACCGCGATCCGTACCGTCCGGGACCAGCGCGGCGGGCAAGATAAACGCCGCCCCGATCCCGAGTCCGAGGGGAACGATCAGGCCACCCGCGCTGACGAGCACCGCCGTCCTGCCGCGCCGGCGGACCAGATCCAGATCCAGGTGCATACCGGTGACACCGACGAGCAGCAGCACGCCGAGCTGGGAGACGGCGTCCAGGAGATGCATCTGTTCCTGACTGCCGGGAAAGAGCCAGTTCGACAGGCCGGGGGCCAGCCGCAGCAGCAGGGAAGGGCCGAGAACGACACCCACGAGAAGCTCACCGACGACAGCGGGCAGGCCTAAACGGGCGGCGATTCTGCCGAAGAACAGCGCCAGTCCCAACAGCAATGCCACCTGGAGCAGAAAGAGCAGCAGTTCATGAGCGGCGAGCGGCGTGACTGTCGTCGGCGTGGACGAGAAAAGCACGTTTCCTCCAACCCGGGAATAAGGTTGAAGAGCCTAGTCACGAACCCACTCGAACGCATTGGTGCAGAGATAAGTCGCCGTAGGCCAACCAAGAAGGGTCCTGTTCAACTGTGTGTTTTCCCCAGTTGAACAGGGCCCCCTCCGGCACCAGTGGCATCACCCGCTAGTCCTGCTGCTGCGCACGTTCCTCGAGTTCCTGGGCGAGCTTCTGCCACATTTCGGAGCACTGGATGGCCAGTTCGGCCACTGTTTCCGCGAGGTGGGGCGGTATGTTGTCGACAACGTGCGGATACTTCACTTTTGCGCGTTGCTGGAGATGCAGCCACCGCAATAGCTCTCGGCCCGACTCCGATAATCTCAGTGAAGGGTCCCTTCCTAAGGATCGCAGTCGGGTCTGCATGTCTTTCGTTTTCCGCTCCTTTTTCGGAGCGGCGACTTTTGGAGCGGCGACGGGAAGACGCCGTTTATGGCGGTCTCTGGGTGCGACGGGATCCTCGCCCCGGCGTATCCGTTCCCTGACGTCGTGCGCGGTGCCCACGGAAACCCCGGCGTCCTTGGCGATCTGCCGCAGCGGGGTGAGGGGCTCGGCCGCCAGTGTCTCGGCCGCCTGCCGTCGGCCGTCGGCGGCGCTGAGCGGATGACGGCGACCGTCCCTGCCCACCCGCACTTCCTGCTGCGAGGAGCCCTGATTCAGCCGCCGTCGGATACCGCCGACCGTCTTGGTGGACAACCCCGTGCACTCGGCGATCGCCCGGTCCGACATGTTCTGCTGTGAGACAAGGATGCGTTGGGCCGCCGAACGCCGGTCCTCCAGGGAAAGCGGCAGGCCGTGCCTGATGTTCGCCCGCACGGCCTCGACGAAAGCCGCTTCCTCGGTACCGTCGAAGAATTCGACCTTGATGGAACGGCACCCCGTGGCCTTTGCCGCACGGAGTCTGTGCATCCCGTCGATCACCTGCATGGTGGACCTGTGGACCAGGATGGGTGGCCACTCGGTTTCACTCTCGACCAGCCTCTGGGCGTGTTGTTCGTCCTCCCCTGCGAGGCGAGGCGAATCAGCCGGACGAAGCTGATCCAAGGGAACCAAGTGAGGTATCGGCTCGCTGGATTCAAGGTCTTCCGGTTGATCGCTTTGGTCAAGCTGAGCTTCCATATCGGCCCCCAGCCGGTACGTCCTCATCACAGTAAATACACATTCCGGCATCGGTCGGACGACGCGATGCGGCCTGCTGCCCTGTGCGTGTGCCCGCCTGTCGCGACGTTGAATCAGACGAGTCGCAGTTGGCGTGAAATACACGCTCGGGCAGGACTGGACCTGGAGTGCTGGAGTGAGTGGGCGGCACGGATACAGTCTCTCGCCGTCGATGTCAACGTAAGCGAAAAGGCCCATGGTTGATGCTCGGCGCCCTTGTTGTTCTACTGGATTGACGCCCGGCGAAAACCATCAGCGACCACATCAGCGACCAAGGGGGCATTACACCACCGTGATCGTCCGTTCATTCCACGACATCGAAGGAACCGACCGGGTCGTCAAGTCCAAGTCCGGTACCTGGGAGAGCAAGAGGATCGTGCTCGCCCGTGAGCGGGTCGGCTTCTCCCTGCACGAGACCACCGTCTACGCCGGCACCGAGACCTTCATGTGGTACGCCAACCATGTCGAGGCGGTGCTGTGCGTCGAGGGGGAGTCCGAACTCACCGACGAGGAGACCGGGGAGAAGCACTGGATCACCCCGGGAACCATGTACCTCCTCGACGGAAACGAGCGGCACACCCTGCGTCCCAAGACCGACTCCCGCTACATCTGCGTCTTCAACCCGCCGATGACCGGCCGGGAGGACCACGACGAGAACGGCACCTACCCGTTGCTCACCGACGCCGAGGACGTGGACCCGGTCTGAGACCGGACCGGACACGAGCCCCCGTACCGCCGTCATCACCTCCTACCTCCCTCCGCCATCACCTCCTACCTCGTGAAGGAGACCGCTGTATGAACACCGTGAACACCACCATGCGTCCCGACCTGTACCCCACCCGGGTCACCGGAGAGGCCGTTCCCCAGCCGCGCGTCGACCCCACTGTGTGGGGCGAGGCCCCGGGCCCCCTCAGCACGGAACAGCTGCGCCGCTACGAGTCCAGCGGCTACCTGGTCCTCGACAACCTGCTGTCCCCGCAGGAAGTGGAAATATTCCGCGCGGAGTTGCAGCGGCTCGGCACGGACCCGGTGCTGCGCGCGAGTGAACGCGTGATCCTGGAACCGGAGTCCGACCGGGTGCGCTCCGTGTTCGAGGTCGAGAAGGTCAGCGAACTCTTCGCCGGACTGCTGCACTCGCCCCGGCTCACCGACATCGCCCGGCAGGTCCTCGACTCGGACGTGTACGTCCACCAGAGCCGCGTCAACTACAAGCCCGGCTTCGGCGGCGCCCCGTTCGACTGGCACTCCGACTTCGAGACCTGGCACTCCGAGGACGGCATGCCCCGGCCGCGTGCGTTCAGCGTGTCCATCGCGCTGAGCGAGAACCACCCGTTCAACGGCCCGCTCATGGTCATGCCGGGCACCCACAGGACGTTCATCCAGACAGTGGGGGAGACCCCGCCCGACTTCCACAAGGAGTCACTGCGCGTGCAGCGCCTCCCTGTCGGTTCCCCGGACCAGGAGCATCTGTCGCGGATGGCCGAGCAGTACGGCATCGAGCAGGTCACCGGTCCCGCCGGGTCCGCGGTGATGTTCGACTCGAACCTGCTGCACGGGTCGAACGGCAACATCACACCCTTCGCGCGCTCCAACATCTTCATCGTCTACAACAGTGTGGTGAACACGCTGGAGGCCCCGTTCGCCGCACCCAAGCCGCGTCCGCAGCACCTCGGCAACCGCGAGTTCACCGGCTGACCGCGCAGGACGAGGGCGACATGACCTCCACTCCCCGCATCACTCGTCTCACCGCGGTCTGGACCCTCGTAGGTCTGGTGCTGCTGACCCTCAACCTGCGGGCGGCCATCACGGGCATCCCCCCGCTCCTGAGCGAGCTGCAGGACCAGTTCGGGCTCACCGGCGTCGAGGTCAGCGTTCTCGCCACCCTGCCGGAACTGTGCCTGGGCATCTTCTCCGCGCTCGCCCCCCTGCTGGCCCGCCGTATCGGTACCGAGGCGGCGATCACGGCAGCGCTCGTGGTGATCACCGCCGGACTCCTGCTGCGCGTGCTGCCCGCCCAGGTGGCGCTGTTCACCGGCACCGCGCTGGCCGGAGCGGGGATGGCCACGGGCAATGTACTGGTACCGGCGGTCATCAAGCGCGTGTTCCCGCACCGCGTGGGCTCGCTCACCGGCCTGTCGATGATGCTGCTGTCGGTCGGCGGCGCCGCCGGAGCGGGCCTGGCCGTCCCGCTGGACCACATGGGTGGCTGGCGGCTGGCCCTGGCCGTATGGGCGGTCCCGTCGCTGATCGCGGCCCTGGTGTGGGGCCCGCTCGCGCTCCACGGGCGGAAGCGGACGCCGAAAGCGCCGAGCGCCTCCGCCTCCTCGGCCAGGGTCACGGTCACGGACCCTCACACGCCGGCCATGACGGAAGCTCATGCGGAGAAGGGGGCGCCGGCTCATGCTCATGCTCATGCTCATGCGGAGAAGGGGTCGTTGCTGCGCTCGCCGCTGGCCTGGTCCGTGATGGTCTTCATGGGCATGACGTCGCTGATGTTCTACACGCTGACGGCATGGCTGCCCGAGATCATGCACGACCACGGGTTCTCGCCCGCCACCGCCGGGACGATGAACTCGGTGATCATCATCATCGGCATCCCCCTCGGCTTCGTCGTACCGGTGGTCGCCGCCCAACTGCGCGACCAGCGGCCACTCGTCCTCGGGGTCGTCGCCCTGATGGTGATCGGACTCGGCGGCCTGCTTCTCGCCCCGCAGGCCGGATGGGTCTGGATCGCGGTCTTCGGGGTGGGCACGGGCAGTGCGTTCCCGATCGCCCTCACGCTCCTCAACCTGCGCTCACCCGACGCCACGGTCACCGCCCGCCTCTCGGGCATGGCCCAGTCCGGCGGCTACCTCCTCGCCGCATGCGGCCCGCTGAGCTTCGGTGTGCTGCACAGCGTCACCGGCGGCTGGGAGGTGTCGATCTGGCTGTTGCTGCTGCTCGTGGTGCCCGAACTCGTGTGCGGCCTGCGGGCCGCCCGGCCCGGCTTCGTACGGCTGGACTCCACATGGCCGGAGAACCAACCGGAGCATCCCGCGGCACGGTCACGAACGTGACCGTGAAGCCTCCTACTTGGCCTGCTGGCGGCGCACCATCTCGGTGATCCAGATGGGCGCGAACGGAGACGTGCAGCCCGGAGAGGTCGGGTAGTTCTTGAGCACCTCCAGGCGCTCACCGATGTCGAGGGCACGGGTGCGGAGTTCGGCGTGCTCGATCCCGATCTGGGCCAGACAGTGGTTCATCGCCCACTGCAGCCGCTCCGGGGCGTCCTTCATCTCCGCCTCGATCACGTCGAGCAGTCCCGCGAGGTCGAGGCCCTCGGGCTTCTTCGCGACGCGTTCCGTCGTCAGCGCCCAGCCGGCACTCGCGACCACGGGATCCGGATCGGCGAACCAGCTCACGCGCAGCTCTTCCGCGTACGGGTTCTTCTTCACCACGTAGTTCACGAGCCAGTCGTGCACCTTGGGGGCGCGCGCGTCACGCAACATGGCGTCCAGCTCGTCCCGCTCGAACGCCCTGGGGCGGCAGATCAGGAGCGCCAGCAGCCTCGCCGCGGTGTCACCCGTCTCCCAGAGGCCCCGCGAGAGTTCCTGCTGTGTCTTGAGCCGCTTCGCGACCGCGCGCAGCTTGGTGAGATTCACACCGTGATCGTCACCGTGCTTCTCGTTCACCGCGCGTGCTCCGGGGTCCTCCAGCGAGGCCAGTTCGGCCATCACCTCGGCCAACGCCGTCTCGGTCACCGCGGCCTCCCTTCCGTCCGTGCGGGATTCAGCGTACGACGGGAATCGGGGCCGGTGAGGGGTGCGGCGAGCGTTGTCGGTGGTGGCGTCTAGGCTCCCGTCCATGAGTGAGGCAGACAGAGGCGCCGGACGGCGGATCGTCGACGGGCGCTTCGAGCTGGAGGCCCGTCTCGGCGGAGGCGGGATGGGCACCGTCTGGCGGGCCAGGGACGTCGTGCTGCACCGGCTGGTGGCGGTCAAGGAGGTCCGTCCGCCCGACCGGGACCTCGCCGAGTACGACCCCGAGGGCGCGAGGATGCTGCGCGAGCGGGTGCTGCGCGAGGCCAGGGCCCTGGCCCGGATCGACCACCCCAACGTCGTCACGATCCACCACATCGTCGACGGCGGCGAGGGCACCTACCCGTGGATCGTCATGGAGCTGGTCAGCGGCGGCTCGCTGGCCGACCGGCTGGCCAAGGGGCCGATGCCGACGGACGAGGCGGCGCGGACCGGCCGGGGAGTCCTGGCCGCGCTGACCGCGGCGCACGACGCCGGTATCCAGCACCGGGACGTCAAGCCCGCCAACGTCCTCCTACGGCCGGACGGGCGCCCGGTGCTCACCGACTTCGGCATCGCCGCGATCCGCGAGGCGACCGGCCTCACCGCCACGGGCTCCATCATCGGTACGCCCGACTTCATGGCCCCGGAGCGCATCTCGGGGCACGAGGGCGGTGCCGCCTCCGACCTGTGGTCGCTGGCGATGATGCTGTACACCGCCGTGGAGGGCCACCATCCGCTGCGCCGGGCCACCACCCTGGCCACCCTCGCCGCCGTCCTCCACGACGAGGTGCCACCGCCGGTCCGGGCCGGTGCCCTGGGCCCGGTGCTGATGGGCGTACTCGTACGGGATCCTGCGGCGCGGCCGTCCACGACGGTGCTGGACCGACAATTGGCCGCGATCGAATCGGCGCCTCCAGCCGCCCCCACAGACTCCTGGCACAACGAGCCCACCTCCTACCCTCTGGCCCCTCCGTCCGCTGCCGCGCCCCCCTCGGCCTCGCGGACCACCGCCGGGTTCGGGCCGCCGCCGGTCGTCCCCGGGCCCGGGAGGATCACGGGCCGGCCGGCGACCGCACCCGCACCGCCCGCACGCAGACGTGTGCCTGGGCTGATAGCCCTGTTGGGTGTTTCGGGAACCTCGCTCACCGCTGTCCTGCTGTGGTGGCTGCTGCCCCTCGGCGGCGACTCGGGTGACGCGGCATCGGGCTCCCCGACGTCCACATCGTCCCCACGGTCGAGCGCGTCACAGACCACCGGTGCCCCGGATGCCCAACAGTCCGAGGAGACACAGAGCGCCTCGCTGCTCACCCCGGACGGCATCCGCTCCAGCATCAAGGCGCTGAAGGAGAAGAGCGGGCGGGACAGGTTCGGTTCCTTCACCGCGTACCCGGACTTCGCGACGGCCAGAATGATGGTCAACGGCAGCGACACCAGGTACGACACCTACACCTACCGTCCCGGCGAGGGCGTGGAGCAGGGCACAGACAGTGGTTCCCTGTCCAGCAGCGACCAGCCGGTCGATCTCGACATCTTCAACTGGGACAGGCTTCCCGCCCTCCTCGCGGAGGCGGACAAGAAGCTGAACGTCGACGATCCGGAATACCGCTACCTGTCGCTGAGGCTGCCCGACGACTCGCGCGACACCCCGGCCGAGATAGCCGTCTACCTCTCGGACAAGTACGGCGCCGGCTACCTGGAGGCGGACACCCAGGGCAGGGTGACCGACGTGTCACCCGCCGAGGACTGACCGACTCCTCGCCCTGGGATCAGCTGATGCACAACAGCCCGAGCAGACAGATCTCTGACGACGAGGACGAGTCCGACGACGAGGAGGACGACTCGGACGGCGAGGGAGTCGCCGACGTGTCCGTGTCCGATGTGCTGCTGCTGTCGGTCGCCGAGGGAGTGGGGGAGGCCGTCGTCTCCGTGACGGTGTCCGTGGCACCGGACACCGTGGAGGCCGTCTGCGACACGGCCGAGGTCGTCGCCGCCGTCAACGGAACCTTGACGCTGTCCTGCTGGACCGCCGTCGGGGCCGTCGGCGTGGCCCGGGGCGTCACGGCGGACTGCTCGTGCGGCGCGTTCGCCGTGGAGGAGCCGGTGGCGACGGGCGAGACGCGCCCGGCCCGGTAGGTGGTGTCGGTCGGCGTCGACGAGATCGGAACGGGCTCCGTGGCCTGCTCCTCCGCGATCCCCATGACCTCCCGGTCCGGCGCGGTGGCCGCCTGCGTCCGGTCCGTGGACTGGCGGTTCAGCGAGGAGACGGTCATGCCTCCGCCGACCAGGGCGACGGCTGTGGCGACCAGGGCCCTGCGCTGCGTCTTCTTCCAGCGCTCCCGCTGCCGACGCCGCGCCGCCCGGCCCACAGGCGCGGGCGCCGGGACATCGACATCCGAGCCGTCGTACGGCTGCTCCTGCGGCGCCCGGCCGAGTTCCTCGGCGCCGGGATCCACCTCGTTCCACGGGGCGGCAGAGGCCTGCCGCTCTGCCCCACCCGTCGCGGCGTACGGGGTCCGTGTTCCGACGGCGAGGGGAGCGATGTCCGGGGCATAGGCGCCGCACCCGGGGCATACGAGGGCGCCGTTGAGATGCCGACGACACGTGGAGCAGTAGTCCATCTGGGGTCTTCCTGTGTTCACTTTCGCACGGGGGAGCGAGTCGCGAGCAAAGGTAGCGAGGCTTTCCAGGGGGTGTGTGCAGCCTGTGTGACGCTCCTGCGCAGATGCGTCCTGGCCATGACCGCCGTACGACACATCCACGTGCCGTTTCCTCTGGTTGCACGGCATTTGGCCCGTACGGGCTTCACAACAGGCCGAGGTCCCGTGCGCGCAGCGCCGCCTGAGTGCGGTCGCGCAGGGCGAGGCGGGTGAGGATGCGGGAGACGTGGTTCTTGACCGTGCCCTCGCTGACGTACAGCCGTGCGGCGATCTCGCGGTTGGTGTGGCCGTGTGCCAGGAGCCGCAGGATGTCCGTCTCGCGCGGGCTCAGCGACACGGCGGGAGGCGCGCCGGCGGGGGAGGGGGACGGCAGGGCGGCGGTGAGGTGGCGGGCGACGGAGGAGTCGAGCTGGGTGACGCCGGCGTGTGCCAGGCGTACCGCGTGGGCGAGTTCCTCGGCGGGCAGGTCCTTGAGCAGATAGCCGTGGGCTCCGGCGCGCAGTGCCTGGACGACGTACTCCTCGTCGTCGAACGTCGTCAGCATCACCACGCGGCACTCCGGGGCCCGGCCGCGCAGGACGGCCACCGCCTCGACGCCGTCCATCTCCGGCATCCGTACGTCCATGAGGACGACGTCCGGGCCCAGTTCGAGGGCTTTCGCCACGGCGTCCCGGCCGTCGACCGCCGTACCGACGATCTCGATGCCTGGCCGGATGGACAGCAGGGAGGCGATGCCGTCCCGGATGAGCCGCTGGTCGTCCACCACCAGCACCCGCACAGACGTCGGTGTCGGCTCCTGGTCCATGTCACGCCACCCCCGTCCGCCCGCGCGGAACCGTCACCGTAAGCCGGGTACCGGCGCCCGGGCCGCTGTCGATCTCCACCCTCCCGGCCACCAACTGCACCCGTTCCCGCATCCCGACCAGCCCGAACCCACCGGCGGCCGTGGCCGGTGCGAAGCCGCGGCCGTCGTCCGTCACCACCAGCCGCGCGGTGTCCCCGGCCAGCCGGACCACCACCGTCACCCGCGAGGCCAGCGCATGCCGGCGCGCGTTGGTCACACCCTCCTGCGCGGCCCGGAACAGGGCGGTCAACTCGGCGGTGCCGTAGCCGTCCTCCTCGCCGCTCACCTCGACGGTCACCAGCGGCGGCGCCCCGCCGTCCAGCGCCAGGCCGGCCAGCGCGGCCGACAGCGCGGGCCGCACCGCCTCGTCGCGCAGCGCCCGCACCGACTGCCGTACGTCGCCCAGCGCGAGCCGCACCGACCGCCTCGCCTCGTTCAGCGCCCGCTGGGCGGCGTCGGGGTCCAGGGCCCGGAAGTCCGAGGCCATCTCCAACTGCACGGACATCGCGGTGAGATGGTGACCGAGGCTGTCGTGGATGTCCCGGGCCAGCCGGTTGCGCTCGGCGGCGGCGGACAGCTCGGCGACCCGGGCGGCGTACTCCTGGAGTTCGAGCCGCGCCCGCTGTTCGCCGACGGCCACGGCGGCCATGGAGAGTGCCAGCACCAGGCCGACGGTGAGCATCAACAGATCGGACACGCGCTCCAGGTCGCGGTACCAGCCGGGCGCGGTCAGTACGTACGAGGTGAGCAGCCCCGCCAGGCACAGCGCGCCCAGCGCGAGCGCGGTCGTGCGGCCGAAGGCGAAGTAGGCGGTGAACGGCAGCAGCACGAACAGCACTTGGGACAGTCCCGAGGTGTCGAGGAGCACCACCGCGACGATCAGACCGCACCGCGCCAGCAGCGCCGGCACCCGGGACGCGGGCCGACGCCGTACCGCCGCCTCCAGGGCGAAGAGCGCCCCGATCGCGGCGACGAACCCGGCCGTCCGCCACCCCGACGGCCCCGGGCCCTCGCCCAGACCGGCCGCCGCGTAGTACAGACCGCCGACGAGCACCGCGCCGTACAGCAGCGGCGCCACCCACCGCACGGGCACGTACGCCGCCATGACACCCCCTCACCCACCGCTGTCGCCAGGCTAAGCCGCGGGCGGCACCTGAGGGACCCCGGCGAGGAAACCCCGGCCGGGTCGGGACGATCGGCACATGCCGAACGGCCGTACACCGCCCGGGAGATGGTGACCTCCGGCCACCCGATGTCGCCGCCCCACACCTCCCGCCGCAGGCCGCCCGCTCCCTACGGTTGCCGCCCTGACCCACTGTCCGAGCAACCGGAGCGGTCCCATGTCCTCGTCCTTGCCCACCACTTCGACGACAGCCGATTCAACGACGGCCCGTGCCGGCGCCCTCTGCGGGGCGTTGGCCGGTCTGCTGATCGCCCTGCCCGCGCTGGTCGAGATCTTCACCGGGGAGACCTCCGCGACCAGCGTCCCGCTCGCCCTGTCCCCGGCGTTCGCCCTGCCGCTGCTCACCGCGCTGCACCGGCGGCAGAGCCCGGCCACCGGCCGCTTCGGGGACGTCGCCCACACCGTGAACCTCATCGGTCTCGGCCTGTTCGGCGGCGCCGCGTACGCCGGGAACCTGGTGCTGTTCTTCTTCGACGAGGACGTCCTGGACGAGACCCTGACCGGTCCCACGGTCCCCGTGCTCATCGGCTCCGCGGCCGTCTTCGCCGTGGGCTGCGCCCTGTTCGGGGCGGCCCTGCTCCGCGCGCGGGTGTTCCCGAGGGTCCCGTCGTGGGGGTACGCCGTCGTCCTGCCCCTGTTCGCGTTCCTCACCTCACTGCCGGAGTCCCTGCTCACGAGTTCGCTGCACATCCTGGTCGGCGTGATCCTGATCTGGCTCTCGGTCGCGCTGCTGCACACGGACGAGCCGGAGAGGAAGGGAAGCCCTGGGCGCCGGGCGGTCTCGGGCGGTGCCGGCTTCTGATGCCAGATCACCCGAATGGGCTTATCGTGGCTGATGAGGGAGCTTGTACCCATTGTGGGCCGAGACCATGTCGCCGCAGCACGGCACCGTCCGGCAGAGCCACTGCCGCCCCTTCCCCGCTCCTGCGGTTCCTCGTCTTCCGTCGGCGTATCCACCCCAGTCGTCTGCCGGCAGTCGCCGGCGGACCGTGGCGCGCCGGTCTCCCCAGGGAAGGGACCAGGGACATGACACGCGATCCGCACACGGCCGCGTCGAACCAGCCGGAAGAACTGTCGGCCATCGCCGCGGAGCAGCCGGTCTTCCGCAGCCCGTCGGAGGGCCTGGCGGGAACACCCGTCCCGCCCGGTTCCGACGGCCTGGAGAACGTGGAGGGCTACCGGCGCCCGGAGTACGACGCCCTCTCCGCCGCGGTATGGACGGCGCCGACCGCCCAACTGCCCGACATCGGTGAGGCGTCGTTCGGGCCGGCGCACCCGGTGGCCGAGACCGTTCACCTGCTGGACGACCGTGTCCAGGTCACGAACACGGCGATCTATCCGTGGCGGGTGCACGCGTCATTGCTCATCACCGCCGCGGACAACTCCCGGTGGATCGGCACCGCATGGTTCATCGGGCAGCACACGCTCGCGACGGCCGGCCACGTGGTGTACATCAAGAACAGCGGTGTGCCCGGACGTGACGGATGGGTCAAGAGCATCCAGGTCATGCCCGGCCGCAACGGCACGGCGCTGCCGTACGGATCTGTGACCAGTACCAACTTCCGCTCGGTGCTGGGCTGGACCGACTCAGGCGACGAGAACTACGACTACGGCGCCGTCGTCATCCCCACGGAACTGGGCTCCACCACCGGATGGTTCGGCTTCGGGGCGTGGCCGGACGCGGATCTGCTCAAGTCCGTCGGAAACATCTCCGGATACCCTGGGGACAAACCCTCGGGTACGCAGTGGTACGACGGCCGTGGCATCAGCTCGGTGAACCCGCTGAAGGTGTACTACGACATCGACACGGCCGGCGGACAGAGCGGCAGCGCGGTGTACCGCATGGTCAACGGCGGCCGCTACGGCATCGCGGTGCACGCCTATGGTGGGGCGACCGTCAACTCCGGGACAAGGATCACCAGGCCCGTCCACGACAACCTGCTGGCCTGGACCGCATGACGGTCGGCGCCCATCGCGCCCCCGCCGAAGGTGGTGAAGACGCCGGTGCCGCACAGCGACGAGTCGGCACGCCTGATCACCGGAGTGGTGCGGGACGTGACCGGCAACCCCGTTCCGGACGCCAGCGTGTATCTCACCGGCGGACCGGAGCCGTATCCCGATATCGCCGTGCTGTCCGCCGCGGACGGGAGTTTCACGCTCTCCGTCCGTGCCGACGGTGTCTACACCGTCCAGTGCAGGACACCGGACGGCAGCGTCTCGGAGACGAGCGTGACCGCACACGGCGGCCGACCGGCCCAGGCGCTCTTCCGCGTCTGAGCTTCCACACCCCACGCGCACTTCTCCACCGCCTGTCGCACCGACGGAACCAGGAGGAAGAGATGAGCGAAAACGCCCTGCGAAAGCAGCCCGACCCCACCGGCGACTTCGAAATGGAGGCATCGTCACAGCGGACCGACGCCGATCTGTGGGAGGCGTTCCACGCGGCTCAGGGCGCCGGGTCCCCGAAGGACGAGGGCTCCGCGACCACGACGGACGAGCAGCTTCCGCCGGGCGAGGATCCCCTCGATCTGCGGCCGCTGCAGCAGCAGTTCCAGGAGCGGGAGGTATCCGGCGGGCAACGGCCGACGGACCCGACGGCCGCTTTCGGCGGCGCCCCGGTCACGTCCTCCGCCGGTGAGAGCGACGGGATGTCGAGCTTCCAGCTCCCTCCGGGCGACGAGCCCGTCGATCACAGGCCGCTGCGCATCCGGTTCCAGGAAGGAGAGCGTTGATCATGGAACTCCGCATCCGCAACCGATACCACCTGACCGTCTCCGTCGCCATTCTCTTCTTCAGTCCCGACACCTGCGCCGATTACGGCCGCTGGGGGACACGCGGCTGGTGGAACATCCGGCCCGGCGGCGAGGCGTACGTCCTCGACACGAACAACACCTGGTCGTACATCTACGGAGAAGCCTCCGACGGCACCCTTTGGACCGACGAGAACGGCCCGCGGATCTACGTCCGCCAGGAGGCGTTCCGGTCCTGCCTGCTGATCGGCGACACCCAGAGCCGGCTGGTCAGCACGGTCAAGGTCAGGTCCGGCCTCGTCAACCTCAATCCGCCGACCAGAGCCGTCACGGCGCTCCCGGCCGCCGTCGCCGGTGCGCTCGAGGTGTCCGCCACCGGCGCGGCGGGTCTCACGGGACGACGCTGAGAGGCGCGTGGTCCCTCCCTCTGCGAAAGGACGCACACCCCTCATGGTCACCAACGGCAAGAAGAAGACAGCCGCGCCGCCCCGGAAGCCGGTCTCCGCCCAGGACAAGAAGATCGAGTCCCTTCGGCACTACATCCGCGCCCAGGGCCAGAACCTGCTCAAGGATCCCAACGTCTCGTCCGTCGGCATCGGCCACAAAGTCAAGAACGGCACGCGGGGAAAGCAGATCGTGCTGCAGTTCACGGTCAACAGCAAGGTCCAGCCGGAAGCGCTGGACGCGCTGGGTACGACTCGGATACCGGCGGCCATCACGGTGGACGGTGTCGAGATACCCACCGACGTCATCGAGCGCCGCTACACGACGCAGTTCCATGTCGTGGCCGAGGTCGACAAGCCGGATCGCAAGACCCGCATGAAGCCGGTCGTTCCCGGAGCGAGTGTCGGGGCTGTCACCGTCTCGGCCGGCACGATCGGCTGCATCGTGTTCGACAAGGCCGACGGCACCCCGTACGTGCTGAGCAACTGGCACGTTCTGCACGGGCCGGCCGGAGACCTGGGCGAGGGCGTCGTGCAGCCCGGCAAGTTCGACGACAACCGTGTCTCCCGGAACCGCCTCGGCGTCCTGAAGCGGTCCCACCTCGGTGCCGCCGGTGACTGTGCGGTCGCGAGCATCGATCCGAGCCGCGACTTCGACCAGAAGATCTTTGAACTCGGTGTGGCGCCCAAGGAACTGGGTGAGCCCGAACTCGGCGACAAGGTCGTCAAGAGCGGACGTACCACCGGGGTCACCCATGGAGTGGTCCGCCGCATCGACACCATGGCCAAGATCGACTACGGGGGTGATGTCGGCGAGAAGACCATCGGCTGCTTCGAGATCGGACCCGACGACGACCATCCGGCGGCTAACGGCGAGATCAGCAGCGGGGGCGACTCCGGCGCGGTATGGCTGTTCGAGCAGAGCGACGGAACAGCGAGCGAGATCATTGCCGGGCTGCACTTCGGTGGGGAGGACGAAGGCAACTCCGATGAACACGCGCTGGCCTGTCTGGCGAGTTCGGTCTTCGAGAAGCTCGACATCAGCCTGCATGGGCTGTCGCCCGAGGACGTCACGCCTCTGCAGGGCTACGACCCGGACTTCCTGGGCGAGCAGATAGAGATACCGCAACTCACCGCCGAGATCACCCGTGATGCGGTGCGGCTCGACGGCTCCGAGGTCATCCCGTACACGCACTTCTCGCTGGCACTCAGCAAGAAGCGCCACTTCCCGTTCTGGGTCGGATGGAACATCGACGGCGGCTCCCTCAAGCGACTCAGCCGGTCCGGAATCCCCTTCACCAAGGACCCGCGGCTCGCTGCCGACGTCCAGGTGGGCAACGAGCTGTACGAGGCCAACCGCCTCGACCGCGGCCACATAGCGCGGCGCGCCGATCTGCTGTGGGGCAGCCTGCCGGAAGCGCAGAAGGCGAACACCGACTCGTTCTTCTACACCAACATCACCCCGCAGATGGACGACTTCAACCAGAGCTCGAAGAACGGGCTGTGGGGAAAGCTGGAGGACGTGGTCTTCGCCGATGTCGACGTCGACGACCTCAAGGTCAGTGTCTTCGGGGGACCGGTCTTCCAGGACGACGATCATGTCTTCCGAGGCGTCAAGATCCCTCGCGAGTTCTGGAAGGTCATCACCTTCACCGAACGGGGCGAACTGAAGACGAAGGCGTTCGTGCTCACCCAGAACCTGGACCAGCTCGAATCCCTGGACCTCGATGAGTTCCGCGTCTTCCAGGTCACGCTCGACGAGATCGAGGAACGCGCCCACATTCGTTTCCCCTCCTCCCTTCACAAGGGGGACAAGCTGCTCGTGCCCGAGGCGATCGCCGAGCGGACGCCGCTGGAGAGTCTGGCCGACATCCACTGGGACTGATCGCAGGCTGGGTCGCAGCGGACGCCCCGGGCTCGGCACCTGGTGTCCGGCGGCCCGCAGTTGCACCGCGATCTCGTACGCGAGCAGTCCGCCGAACGACCAGCCGAGCAGGTGGTACGGCCCT